>JAGNEZ010000001.1 GCA_018003015.1 Phycisphaerae bacterium
ATGTGGAGCGGGTCAACGGCGGCTCGCCGCCGTTGACCCGCTCCACATTGACCAGCGTCCCTCCGAACAGGTCCAGAGCCTGCCGCACGGACGGCTCCGCCCGGGCCTGTTCGATGTCCGCGCGACTGGCCTGGGTGGCGCCCTTGGCTGGAGCAGGCGGCGAAGCCGATCCGCGCGAACGAGTCCGCGAAGCGGCCGGCTTGGCCACCGGGGCCTCCTCGCGAACCTTCTGATCCGCTGGCTGCACAGGAGCGGCGACCGCCCGCACCCCAGCCGCTGCCGGACGAGAAGGAGCCGGACGGGAAGAAGCCAACTCCCCCGGCGCAGAACCCGTCAGCTCATCCAGCAACGACTGCACCGAGCGGTAGCCCACCTGACCAGCCAGCCGGACCATGGCCGCCTCGGTCAAGGCTCGACCCAGAGCACTGTAACGGACGTTGCGCCGCAGGTCCTCACACACCGCCATCATGTAAACAAACGCCTCCGGTTCAAAACGCCTGGCCAGAGCGATCATCCCATCACGCCCGTCGGCCGGCAAATCCACCAGCATCGTCTGCTCGCCGCATACCCGAAGCAGCATCAGCGCCCGAAGCTGCTCCACCAGCGACTCGGCCAGCCGCTCCAGGCTGTATCCGGCCGCCAGACACTCGTCCAACGACGCCAGGACACCGGCCGCATCCTTGTCCGCCAGTTGCCCGATCAGCCGCGTCAACGCCTCGTCGTGCGGCGCCGGCAACACGTCGTCGATCATCTCCAGCGTCAACCGATCGCCGCCCATGGCCATCAGCTGATCAAGAAGCGACAGGCCGTCACGCATCGAGCCGTTGGCCAGCCGGGCCACCCGCCGGATGACCTGCAGCTCGGCAGTCACACCCTCCTGCTCCAGAATCCAGTCAAAATGGGCCGCGATCCGGTCCACGCTGATCGCCCGGAAATCGAACCGCTGGCAGCGGCTCTGGATCGTGGCCGGCACTTTGTGCGGCTCCGTCGTGGCCAGAATGAACTTCACATGCCCGGGAGGTTCCTCCAACGTCTTGAGCAGGGCATTGAACGCCCCCGTACTCAGCATGTGCACTTCATCGATGATGTATATTTTGAAGCGGGATCGGGCGGGACGATAGATCGCGTTGCCCCGCAGCTCGCGGATGTTGTCCACCCCCGTGTTACTCGCGGCGTCGATCTCGATCACATCCACGTCCTGCCCCTCGGCAATGGCCGTGCAGGACTCGCACTTGCGGCAGGGGTCAACCGTCGGCTTGGGGCTAGCCAGACAATTCAGCGAACGAGCCAGGATCCGGGCCGCCGAGGTCTTGCCCACCCCACGCGTGCCGGTGAACAGATAGCCATGGTGAACACGTTCGCTGTTGATCGCGTTCTTGAGCGTGGTGGCTACGGCCTCCTGCCCAACCAACTCGTCAAACGTCCAGCTCCGGTACTTCCTGGCTAAAACGGTATATGCCATCGAAGCTCCAGCTCCTCCCGGCCCGTCGCCCGTACGGCCGCGTAAACCCGGAGAGCCGCAGGCCGGCAATCCAGCCCGCGGCTCCCCTGACGAAGCCCTGAGTCTACCACATTGAGGGCCAGGTTGACCACGGCACCTGGAACACAAAGGCTGGGCTGCTACCGTTAGGTCCTGACCCGTTGTCCCTCAGCCCCACTGCATGGGACCCGACCCTCAATGTGATCGACTCAGTCGATTGTCTCCTTACCGGCCATGCCGGATTCACTTGCGCGCGGGATTCGCCGGCTGACTGTCCGCCGGCCTTGGCCGCACGGGCGACGGGCCAACCTTGCCGTCATCGCTCTTCGCGCCTGCCATCGCGGAACCCGCCGCTCCCTGGGGCCCAAGCTTGCTCAACCCCGACGGCCGAGTCGTCGCGCTCCTGGTGTTCCCTCCAATCGCCCGAGGACTCGTGTCGCGGTCCCACTCCTTCAGTGGCATATTCTCCAGCGATATGGCTTGAATGTAAACCGGCTCCCGCGGGCGGTCGTCGTTCCCTACCGGGATAGCGGCCATCTTGCGAAGCGTCTCGAACGACTCATCTCCCACCAGATAGCCAAAAGCCGTCTGGTTGCCGTCAAAGGACGGCTGCCGCCCCAGGCAGATGAAAAACTGGCAACTCGCGGAATCAGGGTCGCGCATCGATCTGGCCATGCCCACAGTGCCCAACTCGAACGGGATGTTGCTGAACTCGGCAACCAGACGCTTGCCGTCCGATCGCACACCTCGCCGGTCACCCCGGGGATCGCCACCTTGAATCAGACCACCGGGAATGATCCGGTTGAAGGTCAGCCCGTCGTAGAACCGCTGCTCGACGAGCTCGATGAAGTTCTGAACATGG
This sequence comes from Phycisphaerae bacterium, assembly GCA_018003015.1. Classification (NCBI taxonomy): domain Bacteria; kingdom Pseudomonadati; phylum Planctomycetota; class Phycisphaerae; species Phycisphaerae bacterium. Next base: position 2,343 of record JAGNEZ010000001.1, read on the forward strand.
TTCGGAGCTTCTTCGTAGTAGAACCGCATCCTCATCTTGCCGAAGCTGGTCGTGAACACAGCTTGCCTTTGAGGCAGAACCTGAATCTGCAGCGGCGGCGACTCGACCGCCCCCTCATACGGACGCCAGACCAGCGTGTATTTGCCGGGGCGTCGAAGAGAATCATAGTACTGGCTCATCTCCAGCCGTACACCGACCGATCCGTGCGGAGCCAGTTGAATGGCCGGCACCAGACCGCGGGGCGAAACCGACACCGAGGTGTCAAACGCGTCGCCATGAACGTCGCGGATGGAAAGCCCTGAGAAACCCACGCCGCTGAACACGTGAGCCGTGGGCAATCCCATAAGCGGAGCACCCGCCCCTTCGCTCGTGGTCCTGGGAATCTGCAGACTGACCGGCGCCGTCGTCAGGTTGGTGAGGATGAAGTCGATCCACACTTCCCGCCCGGCTTGAACCAGCGGCCGGTCCGTCCGGAGCCAGGCCGCGATGATCGGCGCAGGCTGAGTCGCCGGGCCGCGGGCCTCCTCCTTGCCCGTGGCCTCACCCAACCCGAAGGCCGTCGTCGCCGCCGCGATTCCCAATAGGTAGATCCAGGTTCGCATGCAAGCTGTCTCTCAGGCCCAGTCCGCTGATAACCTCATGATGCATCGAATCTTACAGACGACGAGCCCCCTTCGGGGCGCTTCCCGGCTCAACCCTTATACACACCGCTCCTCGCGGCCGACGCAGACTAGCGCGGAGCCGATGCGGTCGCCGGCCGGCTCGCGGGAGCCCCGACGGACTTGTTCGCCAAACCCATCCCCGGCTGACTGGCCACCACCCGCATAACCTCAATGTCCTCCCTGGGAACCGGTCCCAGACGCCACACATCACCTTCCTTGAACACCATCAGCGGCACATCGCGCTCACGGCGACCTTTCGAGTCCGGATTCCTAAGCTCCACCTTGGCCAGAACATACCAGCGGTGCAGAGGATCCTTGGGCCTCGGAAACACCTTCCGAACCGTTACCCCCTTCACGCCCTGCCAAACCTTCTTGAAGTCCGCTTCCGAGGTGGGCCGATAATCCACCCCGAAAAGCTGGCGGTAGGCGTCGTAGTCTCCGCGCCCACAAACATCCAGGCAGTGCTCAATGAACTTGTTCACCGTTGCGTCCGCCTGGCGGCAATCAGGAGGAAAGACCACCGTCGGGCGTGGCGCACCAGGAATCTGGCGAGCCAGGTCCGGCCGGTCGATCTGCGGTCCGTCCTCGGCTTTCCGGTTCCCCGAACACTCGCAGCCACCCATCGTGCAGACCGCCAACCCGAAAGCCCAGAGGAGCCTAATCCCCGTTCCGACAAGCATCTCCGTGCCATCTCGCATCACGCCCATCTTAGTGCCCATCCCCTCCCGCGCCAATCGCGGCCCGGCTTCGCCGCCGCCTGATGGACGGCTCGCCTTGACCCTGTCGCCACTCTATCATGGGCCGGAGCAAGGCCGCAGGCACGCACTCATGACCATGGAGCTGCCCATGCCCCCACCGCTTCGACTGGTTTTCTGGGAGACAACCGCTGGCTGCAACCTCGAATGCATTCATTGCCGCCGGCTGGACGTCTCCAAGGAACTCATGCGCAACGACCTGAACACCGAGGAGGGCCGGCGACTCATCGACCAGATCGCCGCGGTCGGACGTCCCGTCCTGGTCCTCTCGGGCGGCGAGCCGCTGATGAGGCCGGACATCTTCGACTTGGCCGCCCATGCTAGAAACGCCGGACTGCTGGTCGCTCTGGCCACTAACGGCACGATGATCGACGCCCCCCTCGCCGAACGCATCGCCGAGACCGGCTTCGATCGAGTCAGTGTCTCCCTGGATGGTTCGAACGCGGCCACCCATGACCATTTCCGCGGACAGATGGGCTCGTTTGGCCGCTCCGTGCAGGCCCTCGAGCACCTGCGAACCGCAGGCGTCGCCACGCAGATCAACTGCACTATCGCTCGGCACAACCAACACCAGCTCGGCGAGATCCTCGAACTGGGGAAGCGAACAAACGCGGTGGCCGTGCACTACTTCCTGCTCGTCCCGGTGGGCTGCGGTGAACAGATCGCCCAGAGCCAAATGCTCAGCACGACCGAGGTCGAGAAGCGACTGCTCGAAATCTACCATCTGGAGCAAGGCACATCCCTCCAGATCAAGGCCACTTGCGCCCCCCACTACTACCGAATCATCCGGCAGCAGGGCAAGATCGCACGCCGGGCCTCTGCCCCCCGGCACGCCGACCAGACCACGTCAGGAGATGCAGCGGGATACGCCCAAACCCGGGACCATCCCGCCAACCATCCGCACGGCCAGCTCCACAGCATCACCAAGGGCTGCCTGGCGGGCACGGCCGTCTGCTTCGTCTCTCATCAAGGACAGGTCTTCCCTTGCGGCTATCTGCCCGTGGCCTGTGGCGACATCCGACACCAGAACTTCGGGGACATCTGGCGCGAGAGTACCGTCTTCAGCGACCTCCGCAACCCGAGCAAGCTGACCGGTAAGTGCGGGGCGTGCGAGTTCAAGACCATCTGCGGCGGATGCCGGGCCCGGGCATTCTACCAGTACGGCGACCTTCTGGCCGAGGAGCCGTACTGCGAGTACCCGCCGCGGCCCCAGCCACCATAACCCGGCTGCCTGCGCGTCCCCGCGACCGCGGCATGCAGCATCGAGCACCGGAGTGGGCGACACCAGCGCCGGGCAGCCGATAACACTCAGCAATGCCCCAGCCGCTTCGGACACTGCTGATCACACCGTTCTTCGACACAGCCCCACCCAGCGGTGGAGCACTGCCCTCGATGACCACGGCCGGCGAGTGGCTTCGCCGCGGACGGCAGGTGGCCGTCGTCTGCACCCGGCGAGAGCGGCAGCTCGGGCCGCTCCAGAACTACGCCGATAGCGGGCAACTCGAGATACACGCGATCGCGACCGAAGAACAGGTCCGATTCTCGCATCACCGCCACGCCGAGGTCGGAGCCGCGGCGACCATGGTGCTGCGGACGTTCCACCCTCACGGGGTTCATGTCCACAACTTCCAGGGACTGCTGGCCCGGTCACCCACCGCCCAGTCACCGCCCGCCCGCCGCGACGGCCGACAATGGCCTGCCCGAGCCCGACCACTTGCCGGCCTCCAGAACTCCCTGCCACAGACGCGAGCCGTTCCACTCCTCGTCGGGGCGGCTACACCAGAATCCATGAAGAATTGCCAAAAAAGGAAGTGACAATCCACCCACCCGGCTCAAGGCCCGTGACGCCGACCATCCAAAGCCAAGCCGACTACTCAGGTGTATGAGCCGCATACCCGACATGCTGACCGGCGGCACCCAGATCCGGCCAGACGCCGGTCGACACACCGGCCAGCAGGGCGGCACCAAACGAGGCCTCCTCGCGATGCCTGGGCACCACCACGGGGAGGCCAAAACGCGAGGAAATGATCTCCCGGAACAGGGGGTTCTTGCGGACCGCGTTGCCCGACGCCACGACGACGGTGTGATCGGAATCACGCTCTCCGACCGAGGAACGGTAAAACGCGCACAACTCCTCGATGATGCCTTCGAGCACCGCGCGGGCCACGTTCCCCAGCTTGAAGTTGTCGAGCGAGACCCCCTCGAAAGAACCTCGCAGAAGAGGGTCGGTACGCGTCCCAGCGAGGGTGGTCCGAGCGGTGAGCCCGCCCGCACCGCCCGGAGCGAGACTAGCCAGACCGACCAGGCGAGCGTAGACCGTCTCTCGATCGGGTACCCCGGCGAACGGGGCGATCCACTCACGAACCACGTCGTTCAGCCAGGCCAAGGCCCGCCCGCCACATAGGCTGGCTCCAACCAGCATATACCTTTTCATCGGTAGATACCGAGTCTCCATGCCCTCCGCTCGACTGAACCCCGGTATCGCCCAACTGATCTGCCCACCCGTACCCAGGTTCACCAGGACCGAATTGTCCATCTGTGCGATGCTGCCGAGCACGCTCGCCTGGTTGTCGCCGATGGCATTGCATACCGGCGTGCCCGCAGGCAAGCCCGTGGCTCGGGCGGTTGCCGCGGACAACCGGCCAATCACCTCGCCCGACTCCCTGACCGGAGGCAGCAGTTCGACAGGCAAATCCAGGGCCTCGCAGATGCGGCGATGCCACGCCATCGCGGCCAAATTGAACACACCAGCGCTGCCGGCATGGCTGGGATCGGTCACTGGCATCTGTTCCGTCAACCAGCCGGCAATCCAGTCGGCCGCGAAGCTGACCCGAACCACACCTCTCAGCGTGGCCCGGTCCCGAGAGAGCCAGAAGAGCGTGCTGCCCATGAAGCCGCTGGCCGGCAGACAGCCACACGCATCCCACACCCGGGCCGGCACCAGAATCCGCATCTGCTCCAGGCTGCTCCGCCCGTGAGCATCCGGCTCCAGGCATCGCCCATCTTGCCAGGTCACCAGGTTGCCCAACGGCTCGGCACGCTCGTCCAGACACATCATCCCGTGCATCTGCCCGGTGATGCCGATGCCGGCCACATCGCTGATCCGCTCACCCAGCTCGGACAGCACCTCCACAACCCGCTCCCGAATCCGCCGCGGGTCCTGTTCCGTACGACCGGTCGGCAGACCGGCTACCGCCGAGTCGTTCGGCCGCTCAACCGAAACCAGCAGTTCTCCCGAAGTCGAGACGCCCACGCCGCAGATGGTGGTAGTACCGATGTCGAGGCCCAGGATGGCTTTCATGATGGCCCCCATGGTAACCGGCCCAACGCGGAATTCGAGAGGGCCGACGAATACCCAAGGGTCGGGCGCCGGAACGAGCCCCGCGATCCCCACCACCCACTCCACGCACCACCAGGGTAAGCCTCTCCGAGGCCAGGGCAGGCTGGGTAGGCCCGCAAGCCCCGTCCCCTCACCACCCCCATAAAAGCCGGACGATTGGCGCAATCGCAGCCCCGGAATACACTCTTACCCTCAGTGGCCCGCTTCCGGTCCCAGTAACCTCATTCGGCATGCCACTCAGGAGGTGCGGGGTAATGACTTCTGGAAATCAGATCTCTCGACGGGCGGTTCTCAAACGCGGGGCGGCGGCGTCCATCGGCGTGGCAGCACCCTACATCATCCCTGGTGGAGTCCTGGCCGCTCCCGGCCGGCCGGGAGCCAACGACCGGGTCATCCTCGGCTTCATCGGCACCGGCGGCCGCGCCCGCCAACTGATGAACCATGTCCCCGCGGAAGGCCGCATCGTGGCCATCTGCGACTGCTATCTCCAGCGATGCGTCGAGACGCTCAAGGAGAAGAAGACCGAGTGGACCAGCTATCAGTACCACCAGAAAATGCTCGAGAAGGAGAAACTCGACGCCGTGGTCGTGGCCACCACCGATCATGCCCGCGTGCTGCCCTGCATCCATGCCTGCCAGGCCGGCCTCGATATCTACGCCGAGAAACCGCTCACGCTGACCATCCGAGAAGGACGGGTACTGGTCAACGCCGTCCGCAAGTACAAACGCATCTTCCAGGTCGGCTCCCAGCAGCGAACCATGGAAATGAACCGATTCGCCTGCGACTTCGTGCACAAGGGAGGCCTGGGCAGACTCAAGAAAGCACAGGGCGTCTGTTACACCGGTCCGCGCGACTACGAGGGACTCCCGCCGCAGCCAGTCCCCGAGGGCGACGACTGGAACGTCTGGCAAGCCCAGACCGAGGCCCGCCCCTTCAACCACGCCCTTCAGTTCGGCTGGATGGGCTGGCGCGACTACTCCGGCGGCGAAATGACCAACTGGGGCGCCCACGGCGTCGACCAGATCCAGTGGGCCTTGGGAATGAGCGATAGCGGCCCGGTCGAAATCTGGCCAACCAGCCCCGGCCCCCACGGCGCTGTCTCGATGAAGTACCCCGGCGGAATCCAGGTGGACTACGACATGCCCCAAGGCCCCATGGGAGGCGGCGTGTTCATCGGCGAAAACGCCAAGATGGTCATCGACCGCAACGTGTTCACTACCGAGCCGGCCGGCGTGGTCGCCAATCCGCCCGACCCGGGCGTGGCCAAGGCCTGGGAAGGGCCGGACTGGGTCTCGCGGCCGCACATGCAGAACTGGATCGACTGTATCAAGAGTCGCCAGCGCCCCAACGCGGATGTGGAGATCGGCCACCGCTCGATCAGCGTGTGCCACCTGGCCAATATCGCTCGCCAGATCGGGCGTCGGCTTCGCTGGGATCCGGAGCGGGAAGTCTTCCCCGGCGATGAGGAGGCTAATGCCTACCTGGACCGCCCCCGCCGCAAGGGCTGGGAGCTGCCCACCATCACATAGGGTGAGGAACGCATCACCAGGCCGGTGTGGTACCGGCGTCTGACCGCCGAGTCGTCAGTGGCTCAGGATGAACGCGGTGAGAACCATCGGATGATTCGTTGGCACGACGCTTGTCGTCCCATCTGTTACGCGAGGAGAATACGACTGTGAAAAAGAACTCCTGGATGCTCGTCGCTCTGATCGGGAGCGTGGGGTCCGCGGCCAGCATGGCCCAGGATGCAAGCTCGATTTCCAGGCAATACAGGGCCTTGAAGGTCCCTGCCCCCTCGCCCGGCTCAACCTGGGCGGTGCTCGACAAGAACGGAGCCAATGCCAAGGTCACTCCCTATTTGTCCTCGCTAGGCCATGGAGAGGCCGGAACGGGCGTCATGACCTCGCCGCCGTTCATCATCGGCGCCAGGAAGATCACCTTCACCATCTGCGGCCACGACGGACAGACCGGCGGCCACGGGGCCAACTTCGTCGCCCTGGTCGATGCGCGCAAGGGCAACGTGCTGATGAAGACCGCCCCGCCGCAAAACGACGCCATGCAGGAACGTGAATGGGACGTGAGCGGGCTCCAGGGAACCGAGGTCCGGATCGAGGCCCGCGACGGCGATGCCGGCGGCGCGTTCGCCTGGATGGGCATCGGTTGGATTGACGCCGGCGACGCCCTACGCGTCGACTTCAAGAACGGCATGCCCAGGGGCTGGGCCCAGACGCAGAAGAAAGAGGAGATGCGCTACGAAACCGTCGCCGGCGGCGTTCCCTTCAAACGGCTTGCCGAGGCATATACCGTCGTCCCCGGCAGCGGATCGGTCCAGATCCCCTGCGGCTTCACCGCAACCCGCCTGTTCTTCCTCGGCTGCACCGCCCACCACTTCAAACCGCTCGAGTCCTTCGCGGGTATCGAAGTCCACTACCGCGCCAGCTCGCCCGACGTCTTTCCCCTGATGTGCGGCTTCACGCTCGACGGAACCTACAAAACGCTGAGCCCGTCACCGGCTATGTACCTCCACGCCTCCGCGGATCCTTACCAGCACTACCTGGTGATCAAGACCCGCGCCGAAGTGATCGAGAAGATCCGGTTGGTCGCGCAGCCCGACCGCTTCCCAATCCCGCGGATCACGGCCATCACCGCCGAGACCACCGCCGAATCCGAACAGCTCATGCCCCTCCCCGACGCGTCCCAGCCGGCCGACGAGTCCGCCTGGATCGACGCCCACGGTCTGTTGCCCGGCTCGCCTGATCTGGGCGATATCATCGACCGGATCCGCCGTGCCCATCACATCCCGCCTGAGGCCGCCACCCCCGTCGGCTTCAAGAAGCTGCAGCTCGACACCGCCTTTCGCAGCGAGGGCGTGGCCGTGGCCGATCTCGACGGCGATGGCCAACTCGACATCGCTGCGGGAAGCGTCTACTACGCCGGGCCCGACTGGAAGAGGGTCCCCATCCTCGCCGAGGCCAGGGAATTCAACCGCTTCGGCTATAGCGATGCGTTCCTGTGCTTCGCCGATGATGTCAATGGTGACGGCAAGCTCGATCTCGTGGAGGTCGGCTTCCCGGGCAAGCAGACGTTCTGGTTCGCCAATCCCGGCAAACGCGGCGAGACCTGGAAGCAGTATCTGGCCATCGAACAAACCGGCAACGAGACACCCGCCTACACCGACATCAACGGCGACGGCCGCAAAGAACTCATCTTCGTGGACGACGGGAAGGGGCAGTGTGCCCTGGCCCAGCCTGGCCAGGACCCCGCCCGACCCTGGACCATGACGCCCATCTCACCACCCGACAAGTCAGCCCCGCCCCCCGCCCACGGGCTCGGCGTCGGCGACATCAACGCCGACGGCCGGCTCGACGTGGTCTTTCCCCAAGGATGGTACGAAGGCCCAGCCGACAAGAAAGCGACCCCCTGGCCGTTCCACGCCGCAACCCTCTTCGGCGAGGCCCAACTCTGCGTCTCGGATTTCGACGGCGACGGCGACAGCGATGTGCTTGGCACCAGCGCCCACCGCTACGGCATCGCTTGGACCGAGCAAACACCGAACGGCTGGCAAAGGCACGACATCGACGACGCTATCTCCCAAACTCACGCCATCGCGGTGGCCGACATCAACGGCGACGGCCTCCCCGACTTCGTGACCGGCAAACGCTTCTGGGCCCACAACGGCAACGATCCCGGCTCGTTCCAGCCCGCCTGCCTGTTCTGGTTCGAGCAGAAACGCGAGGCCGGCCGCCCAACCTGGCTCAGGCATACCATCGACACCAACAGCGGCGTCGGCCTGCACCTCGCGATTGTGGATCTCAACGGAGACAGACTCCCTGACCTGGTCACCGCCAACAAGAAGGGCGTGTTCATCTTCCAGCAGCTGCCGACCGGGGAGAAGGCGGCACGCTGAGCCTGCCACATCCCGTGCCACGTCCCTGCATGCGGAAAGGCCTCAAGGCCTTGCCGCGGGCGTGCTCCCCTTCCCGCCGGCTGGATCGCCCTGACTGTCTCGACGTCTCACTTCTGGCCGTCGGTGTTTGAACTCCTCGGCTTTGCAGCCTCACCCTTCCACCACAACGTTGTCTATCAACCGGGCCGGTCCGATGTGGACGGCCAGAGCAATGAGACATCGACCGGCAACCGTCGTCTTCGGGACGAGGTTGTCCGCGTCGACGATTTCAACATAGTCGATCCGGCACAAACCGGACGACGCAATCCGCTTGCGCATTTCCGCCACCAGCGCCGCGACATCACGCTGGCCGGCGGCGATCGTCTGCTGAGCCCACCTGAGCGCCCCGGACAGGCAGAGCGCCTGCCTCCGGTCGGCAGGGGACAGGTACATGTTCCGGCTGGACATGGCCAGACCGTCAGGCTCGCGGATGATCGGACAGGTAACAATCTCCAACGGGAAGCACAGGTCGCGGACCATCCGCCGGATGACCGCGACCTGCTGGGCGTCTTTCTGGCCGAAATAGGCCCGGTCCGGCTGGACGATGTTGAACAGCTTGGCAACCACCGTGGCCACCCCATCGAAGTGGCCCGGACGAAACCGCCCACACAACCCTTCGGTGAGGCGGGCGACTGCCACGCGCGTGGTCTCGCCCACCGGATACATCTCCTCAACCGAAGGCATGAATACTGTGTCTACTCTTTCGTCAGCGCAACAGGCTAGGTCGGCCTCGGCCGGGCGGGGATACCGCTGGTAATCCTCGCTCGGGCCAAACTGCGTCGGGTTGACGAAGATCGACACCACGACCTCCTGGCACTGTTGGCGCGCGATCCGCATGAGGGAGCGGTGCCCCTCGTGCAGGGCCCCCATGGTGGGTACAAACCCGATCGTCCGGCCGGCACGGCGAGCGGGGGCAAGGCCGCTTCGGAGATCGTGGATTGTATCTATCTTTCGCATTGACAAGCACCTATAGCAGCATGGCCCGAAAAGAAGCCCGCCGCACCACCCAGCCGTCAGGCCCAAACGGCATGGCGTTGACAGGCCGCCGGAACGGCCGATACTCTTCCTTGGCCGTCATGAACTTCTCGCATCTAACCCTTTTATGGCCGCGGTGTCTATACCAATGACGGAATCGAACCGGCCGCTGTTCACGGAGGACGCAGGCAAGCGAGACGCCGCCTGGGTCCGTGCCGCGTTGGCTGGGGATTCCGGCGCCTTTGGCAATTTGGTGGAGACGTACCAGCGGGCCGCGGTGGCGACTTCCTACCGACTGCTGAGCAACAGCGATGACGCTCAGGAAATCGCCCAGGACGCCTTCCTGAAAGCGTACCAGTCATTGTCACGGCTGCACGACCCGACGCGATTCGGCCCCTGGCTGCTGCGAATCGTCAGCAACCTGTCGCTGAACGCCCGCCGCTCGCGGCGGTCGAACCAGTCGGTCACGCTGGACGAGGAACAGGGCACCGGCAACGATTCCGACCGGACCACGTTCAGCCCCGGGCCAGATCGCCGGACCGAAGGCCGGGAGCTGCAAACGGCCGTCGATCTTGCCCTCCTGCGGCTGCCTGAGAAGCAGCGTTTGGCCCTGTTGCTGTTCACCGTCGAGGGCTGGGCCCAGAAGGACATCGCCGAGGTCCTGGAGTGCAGCCTCGAAACCGTGAAGTGGAACGTCTTCCAGGGCCGTAAGAAGTTGAAGGAGCTTTTAGGGGACCAGCTGACCAGATGAGGGACACGGGACATAGCGTATACTCCATCGCCGCATGGGGCAGGCCGTCATGAACAGGCAAATCGACGAGCGTGATGAGTTGCTGCTGAGCAGGCTGCTGGACGGCGATCTGACGGAGCCCGAAGAAATTGAGCTTGCAGCCCGACTCGAGCGCGAGCCTGAGTTGCGGGCCTCGCGCGATGCGCTGGCCCGGCTGAATCAGGCCCTTGTCGCCCGGCGGCAGGACGTCCCGAACGTCGATTGGGCGCGATTTCGGTCGCGGGTCATGGACTCGGTCGAAACGCAGTCCTCAGCCGCCCGGCTCATCCGCTTCCCACGCTGGCTGCGAGTGACCGCGCCCCTGGCCGCAGCGGCAGTCCTGGCGCTTGTCATCCTGGCCAGCCGCCCTCCCGGCTCGGTTACGCATCACAACCGGAAACCGGCAGAGGTCGTGACCCTCGGAGCGCCACACCACGGCCAGGGCGGCGTGCTCCTCGTGCAATACGATCGCCCAGCCGCGACCATGAGCCCTCCCACTGCCCAGGCGTCCGTCGTTCAGGTAAACTACGTCCAGTCCGCCGAGCTGCAGGAGGCCACTCGACGAATCGACAAGGCTCGCGAGAATCAGCCATCCTGGCGAGTCTATACCGCCCACGGATCGGCATCCTCGCCGATCTCGGCCGACATGTTGGATACCCCGCCGTTGTGACCATCGGGGTGAGACTGGCGTCCGGCCCTCGCGAAGCCAGACGCGTTCGCTGGAGTGAGTGATGCCTCGATACTTCGTTCTGACCGTGCGTTACCTGATCGTTACGGTTGCGGCCCTCGTGTTGGCCCCCTCCTTCGTCCTCGCCGCGGACGCCGGAGCCCAGCCTCAACCTGCGCCGCCAGGGGAAGCTTCGGGCAGCGCCGCCACGGCGGCGACGCCCGCTACCCCACCTCCGGCAACTCCAACTGAACAGACCAGGACAAGCTCCGACGCCTCGATCCCGGGCGATGAACCCGACGAGCATGAGATCCGGATCATCAAGGCACTCGAGCAACCCACCAAGCTGGAGGTTCAGAACACCCCTATCCAGAAGGCCCTGCAACAGCTGGCCGACAGCACCGGGATTCCGATTCGCCTGGCAACAGGCACCGCGTCACTGCTCCCCTACGGCTCTCAGACCAACCTGACCGCCAAGATCGAGAATCAGCCGCTCAAGGAGAGCCTGACCGCCCTGCTGCGGCCGCTCGGGCTGCAGTTTGCCCCGCAACACGATCACGTCCTGGTGTCACCCGTCCCGCCGCTCTATCGAATGTCCCGCCGGGCGAGTTGGGAGGAACTCGACCTGCTCAAGAAGCTTGCCACCACGCCGTGGAGCAAAGACCTGTTCGATGCACTGCCATTCCAGTTCCAGGACAGCCCGGCGGCCGACGCCGCCGCCAACCGGGAGACCTTGGGCCGGCTGGCCGACGCGATCGGGGCGGGACAGGCCGCCGAGGTGCTCGAACACGCCTGCCTGCAGCACGGCTGGGTGTGGAGCCTCAACGGGAACGTGATCGTGATCTCGACCAAGACGCGGCAGATCGAGAAACAGCTCGACCGGCGGGTGTCGCTCCGCTACGTCCAGGCAAACCTGAAGGATGCCTTGATGGATCTCGCCGCCCGGGCGGGCGTGCTTCTCCATTTCGATCCCGGCGTGCTGGCCTCGCTGCCACCCCAGACCGCCGAGCGCTTCTCCCTCTCGATGGAGAATACGACGATTCGTCAGGCCTTGGAGATCATTGCGGGCGAAACCGGACTCATGTACTTCATCGAGGCGGACGGGGTGCGGATCTCGAACAACTTGGTTTCACCCACCACCGGCACCGGTCCGGCCGGAGCAGGCGGTTCCAGCCAGGCCCAGGTCGAAGCCACCGCCCAGGCCACCGCCGCCGCTCTGCGGGCGACATCGGTCATCGGGCAGATCAGCTTCCCCCTGAACGACGGCACCACGGCGTCTTTCTACCTCCGCCAGGGCGATCTGCCTCCCGAGGTCAACGAGATGCGCAAGATCCGGATCGACAAGGCGATCAACCAGCTGCGCAAGCATCTCAGTGCCGAGCAGCGCCGGGATTGAGATAGCATCTCATAGAGCTAAAAAGATCTAGAAGCGCGTGCCCCCGCTACGCGGATGGCCCCAGGAAGCTGACCGCGTGATCCAGCACCCGTCGGACGACCTCATCCATGGCGCCGCGCACGCGGACGCCCGCGGAATGGGCGTGGCCGCCGCCGCCCAGGCTGATCGCCAGGGGCAAGATCTCGGTGCTCTCATCGCCGCGGAGATTGACCCGGACGAGGCCCGGTTCCGCCTCGGAAAGCAGCATGGCGATCCGTATCCCGGACAACGAACGGGGAATGGAAACCTGGTCGTCGATGTCGGCCGGAGTGCAACCCGCGGCCTGAATCTCGGCCAGAGTGAGCGTGCTGTACGCAATGCGGCCGTCGCCGACCAGCCGGGTGTTGTGATAAACGGTCCGCATGAGATCGAACTCGTGAGGATGATGAGAACGATACAGCCTCGCCCCGACCTGCTCGACGTCCGCTCCGGCGCGAACCAGGCCAGCCATCGCCTCGAATGTCTCCGCCGAGGCGGTCGGCAAGGTGAAACCGCAGGTATCGGCATGGATGCCGGCGTAGAGGAGCGAGGCGGTGACGCCGTCCAGCGGCCAGCCCGCGGCGACGATCAGTCGATAGATCAGTTCGCAGGAACTGCTGGCACTGTCCACCACCCAGTTGATCCGGCCGTAATCGGGATTGGTCACGTGGTGGTCAATGTTGACCACGAACTTGTCCTCGACCGCGGTCCATTCGCCGGGCACACTGACCCGGCCGGGGCCCGCCGCATCCACGGTGACCAGAACGTCGGCACGGGTGACGCGCACGGCATCGGCCATCGGGACACGGCCCCAGTCGAGCATGAACCTGAGCCTGCGGCTCAGGTGCCTGCCGGGAAGCACGACCGCCCTGTCCGGGGCGGGCAGTACCCGACCCAGGGCAAGCATGGCCCCGAGGGCGTCGACATCGGGATTGGTATGCCCCGCGATCACCGGAGCTTGGGCATCGTTCAGGGCTGTGATGAGTTCTGCGGGCGGCATACCCAACCGTTCACTGCTTGCGGCCCATCGCCTCGATTAACACCCGGGCGGTGGACTCGCGCATCAACCGAGGGTCGGGCAGCCGACCGGCGGCCAGGGCCTCGCGAACATCGCGGCCGCTGATCGCAATCGGCTTCCACCCCCTCTTGCTGCACTCGTCGACCAGGCCGACGCGGCCCAACTCCTCATAGTAAGCGGCGAAGCCGACCTTGACCGGCTTGATCGCCAGATCCCCGTTGAGCTCGTCGAAGATCCGCTGAGCCGCCAGCGGATCCCAGATGTCCTTGCCGTCGTGATAGGGAGCATCGGCGTGCTTGCGGCCGATGATGATGTCCGTGAAGCCGAAGTTCTGCCGGTAGATACCGTGCATGATCGCTTCCTTGGGACCGGCGTAGAACATCTTGATGTCCAGGCCGAGCAACAAGGCCACGTCGTTGATGTCGTAGCCGGCTTTCTTCCACACCTCCACGTCCTTGTCGCCCTCGCCGAGTTGCCGGTTGTCGAGCAGGGCCTGGTAGGTGCGCATCCGGGTGAGCGCATCCACATCGTCGGACTTGGTCTCGCCGATGAGCGGATTGAGGACCACACCGGTGTAGAAACCCTGGCGGGTGAGCACCTCCGCGCCATAGACCAGGGCGTACTCGTGAGCCCGGTGGAGGGGATTGCGGGTCTGAAAGGCGACCACCCGCTTGAACTGCCGTTTGGCGAACAGGGCCCGGGTCTCCTCCGGGCGGAGCACGTACTTGCCGTACTCGGGATGCTTGGGCTGGGGCAGGACCTCGAGCTCGCCGCCGACCAGCAATTCGCGATCGTCGGCCATGACCATCTGCCCGCCGGGGTGATCCAGGCGCGAGGTCTGGTAGACGGCGTGGACGTATCCGGCCTTGTCGTAGGGGAAGATGTCATCCACCCGCAGGATGCCCACCGCATAGCCGGCGGTGTTCATCAGCCGCACCCTGCGGCCGACCTTGAAGGAGGCGGCCACGTCTTTGGCGACGGGCAGGGAAATCGGAATCGTCCAGGCGTACTTGCGACCGCCGGAATCGAGGTGTGCGTCACGAATGACCTGATCGCAGACTTGCTTGGTCATCGGTCCGACCAGCGGACTCAAGCCGCCGTCGCCGATCCGGTAGACGCTGGAGAGGTCGGCGTCGCTGACCGGCATGGCGGGCAGCGAGTTCATCTCCTTGCGGAACTCGGCCTGACGATCAGTTGGGACAGTGCGGTTGACCGGCCTCGACAGGCCGCCGTGCGGGGGGATCAAATCGACCATGGGCGTGTGAACCTGCTCTTCCTTTCAAGCCATGCGCCGGAGATGCCTGCGCGGCAGGCGGAGCGGCGCGGTACGTCATCGCGGGTCAGGCTTTCTTGACCGGGGCCAGAATCATGATGAGCCGCCGGCCTTCGCTCCGCGGCGGGCGCTCCACTTTGACCTTGTCGCCCATCATGGCAATGATGCCGTTGAACATCTGGAAGCCCAGTTCCTGGTGGAAACGCTCGCGACCCCGGAAGATCATCGTGAACTGGACCTTGTCCCCCTCCTCCACGAAGCCCTGGGCCTGTTTCATCTTGATGTCACGGTCGTGCTGGCCGATGTCCGGATGCAGACGGATTTCCTTGAGTTTCTGTTCGTGGGTCTTCTGCTTGCGCTTCTTCTGGGCGTACTTGAACTTGCCGTAGTCCATGATCCGGCAGACCGGCGGGCGTTCGGTCGGGGCGACCTCGACGAGGTCCATTCCCGCGGCTCGGGCGCGGGACAAGGCGTCGTCGGTCGATATCACCCCCAACTGGTTGTTGTTCTCGTCGATCACGCGAATCGGCGAGATCCGGATCTGTTCGTTGCAGCGATGGGCTTGAGCGATGGCTCGTTCCTTTCAGATGTAACTCGACTGCCTGTGACCTACAACGAGACGGCGCGCGTCTCGACTTCTTCCCGGCAGCGGGCGATGAACGCATCGAGAGGCTCGGTGCCGATGGTCTTGCCCGTGCGATCGTTCACGTTCACGGTTCCCTCAGACGCTTCTTTCTCGCCGACCACAAGAATATAAGGGATCTTGTTCTTGCGGGCCTCGTGCTTCTTGGGTCCGATCTTCTCCGCGGAGACGTCCAGGATGGTCCGCAGACCGGCGGCCTCCAACCGGCCGCGCACCTGCCCGGCGTAGTCGGCGCTCTTCTCGCTGATCGAGGCCACATACACCTGTACCGGGGCCAGCCAGATCGGGAAGGCACCGGCGAAATGCTCGATCAGGATGGCCACGAACCGCTCGAAGGCCCCGAAGGGGGCTCGATGGATCATCACCGGCCGATGCGGTGTATTGTCCGATCCGACGTAGGACAGGTCAAACCGCTCGGGGAGATTGTAGTCCACCTGGACGGTCCCCAACTGCCATTCCCGCTCCAGGCAATCCTTCACCACGAAGTCGATCTTGGGGCCGTAGAAAGCCGCTTCGCCGATCTCTTCGGTGTACTTCATCCCGCTGGCCTGGACCGCCTGGCGGATGGCCGCTTCCGACAAGGCCCAGTTCTCGTCGCTGCCGACGTACTTATCGCTGGCCGGCTCGCGCAGACTGACCCGCACCCGGTAGTTTCCTAACTTCAGTAAATCCAATACTTTACGCGTCAGATTGACGCAGCCGGTGATCTCCTCGAGCAGTTGATCCGGGCGACAGAAGAGGTGGGCGTCGTCCTGGGTGAACCCTCGCACCCGGGTCATGCCGGACAGTTCGCCGCTGGCCTCGTAGCGGTAGACGGTGCCGAACTCTGCCAGCCGGACGGGGAGATCGCGGTAGCTGCGCGGCTCGGAGGCGTAGATGCGGATGTGGTGGGGGCAGTTCATGGGCCGCAGCAGATAGCCGTCGTTCTCGCTGAGCAGATCTCGAACCAGCTGCTGGTTGTACTGTTTCATGCCCGGGCCGTTCTGGAGTTTCTTCTCGGTGAGCCGCCGGGCGGTCTCGGGCGACAGGGTTTCGATCTCGCCGAGGAGGCGCTGCTCGTCGGGGCTGAGGCCCTCGGCGTCGCCCCGGGCGACGGTTGCCTCCCACAGCTCGCTCAACTTGCGGGCCAGTTCGCTCTCGTAGAGTGGCGGGAACTGGCTGTCCTTGTAGTACGGGAAGTGTCCGCTGGTTCTGTACAGGCTGAGCTTCCCAATCTGGGGTGTGTAGACCATCTGATAGCCGGTGCGGATCAGTTCGGTGCGGATGAAGCACTCCAGCTCATGGCGAACGATGGCCCCCTTCGGCTTCCAGAGGACCAGGCCGCTGCCGACCAGCGGGTCGATGGTGAACAGACCCAGTTCCTGGCCAATACGGCGGTGGTCGCGTTTCCTGGCCTCCTCCAGCTGGGCGAGATACCTGGCCTGGTCCTTGGGCGTTGGCCAAGCGGTGCCGTAGACCCGTTGGAGCTGTTTCTCGCTCTGATCGCCGCGGTAATAGGCCCCGCTGACCTGCATAATCTTGAAGGCCCCGATCCGACCCGTACTGGGCAGATGAGGACCGCGGCACAGATCCTCGAAACACCGACCCTGCTCGGTGCCGGTCATGTAGAAACTCAGCTCGCCCTCGGCTCGCTCGGCATTGTCGATCTTGTAGCGATTGCCCTCGGCCCGAAGACGGTTCAAACCTTCTTCGCGGTTCATCGCGTAGCGGGTGAACGGGCGGTCGGCTTTCACGATCTCGGCCATCCTGGCCTCGATCGCCTCGAAATCGTCGGGGCTGATCGGCCGGTCGAGATCGATGTCGTAGTAAAAGCCGTTCTCGATGGCTGGGCCATAGACCAACTTGGTCTGGGGGAACAGGGCGCAGATCGCCTCGGCCATCACGTGGGCGGCGCTATGGCGAATGACCTCGAGGCTGTCGGCGTTTTCGGCGCTGGGCGTGAGAATCTCGAGCCGGCAGTCGCGGTCGATGGCTCGGTTCAGATCGACCACCTGGTCGTCGATCTTGCCGGCGATGGCGGCCTTGGCCAGACGAGGACCGATGCGAGCGGCCACATCGGCGACAGTGCTGCCGGATGGCACGTCGAGCGTGTTGTCGTCGGGAAGAGTTACGAGAGGCATGGGACGAGTCTGTGATGCATGGTCTTCACCTACCTGATGCCACAACTATAGCGTTTGACCCGTATGCGTCAAGGCGAAGAGGGGGCATTACCCCTGGGCCTTGGCGTGCCGTCGACCTCCGGGCTGGTGGCCCTGGGCGATAGCCAGGACGGCATGCATCGCCCACCCGGAGGCGACCTTGGCGTCGGCCGAAGCGGGATCCTCCGCTGGGGCGGGTGGACCCCGCGGGCCTGTGCCGCAGTGCCGCACCGAGTCGGCGATAACTCGCGGCGTTGACGGAGGTTATCGACTGGCCGGCAGGGCAACCCCCACTCCAGCGTGGTTGGGCGTCCTGGCGTTGGCCCATCGAGCCGAAGCCCGGCTGAGCGGGCTGGGGCCGCCCCTGGGGAGCGGCGTGGGGCCCGCGGGCGTCGCGGACCCTTGCCTTGGGGCCCCTCAAAACGCGGAACCCCCGGCGGGACAGGCCGGGGGTCCACCTGGAGCTTGGGGCTGCGACGGACGACCGCGTCAGGCGGCGCGTCGGCGGGCCAGCAGGCCCATGGCAGCCAGCAAAAAGAGCCCAATACTGGCAGGCTCGGGGACGGCCACGATCTGCATGCCGTTGATCGTCGCCCGGAGGGCGCTACCGCTGATCTCCTCGGTCTTCAGGATGAAGCTATCGGCGGTCAGGCCGGTAAACACGATCATGTTGGCTTCGGCCGCGGTGTCCGCGGAATTGGCCGACAGCGGAGCCTGGATATAGGTACCCGAGAAGTTGATCACATCCTTGACGAACACCTGGGGAGTCAGGATGCCACCCAGCGCCGTCGGCGGATCGTTGCTGTCGCCAGGCTCTTGCAGCCAGTACTCGGAGACTCGGCCGGAGGTTTCGTCGCCATCGGTGTAAACGACGACGTTGTAGCTCGGTGCGCCCTGAGCCGCGAGCCATGCGCTGACGCCTCGGGCACAGACTTCCGGCTTATTCGCATTGTCCCAGAAATTGTAGGGAACGGCGGTGTCGAGGTTGGCCACGCCGGTGGCATCGACATAGCCGTTCATCAGCTTGTAGTCGGGGGTACCGAAGCCGATGCCCAAACGCCAAGTGTTATTGGAGTCCCAGGTCACGGTGATACCGCTGGCGGCGCCATCGCTGCCATTCACCGCGACACCCTGGCCCCATCGACCCAGGTTGTTCCAGTTGACCTGAGCATAGCCCGGAGCGCCGGCGGATTCCGCCGCACCCAGGTTCTCGTCACCTGAATCCGTGAAGTTGATACCGACGCTGGAACCCCACGCCGCAGGCAAGCCCGCGCACAACAGGACGGTTGCCACGGCGGCAACTTGCTTCCATCCTACTCCTCTCATCGATGGTCTCCTTTCTGAGCCAAGTAAGAAATGACAAACACCGGACGGTGGTACCACCACCCCTCCGGGCGGCACCGGCTTACAACGCGATCGCCGCTACACCCATTTCTTCAATCATCACCCACCGCATGAACGGCGGGAACACATGCTCGCAAGGACCTCACGCCCCCCCGATACCCGAAGTGCCTCGCAGGAATCGAAGGGCACGCGTATTCCAACCTATACTGTACCTGGAACCTCCTTTCGCCGCAAGAGAATCTTGGAAGGAACCGGCCGCATGGGCCACCCCGCCGACATGGTGGAGAACGACGAATGGGGCAGGGGCTGGTCGCCGCCCGGGGGCCAAGCGGGGCAGGCCGCGTGCTTGCCAGCCCGGTCTCTCTTGAGATGGCATCCGATGGCTCCGTAACCAGACGGCCGGGCGCCGGCCCTGCGATCGGCGAATCTGAAGCACCCGCTGGAGGCTGTACAGCCTGTAAGGAAACAACGCGGGGACGACAATACCAATCAGGGGTCTGCCGGAGTCTGGCACGTGGCCGATCTGTCCAATTTCGGGATGAACATCTATCTGGGGATTGGTCTAGCGATTGTCCTGGGCTTCCTCGCTTGCGTGGTGCTGGGGTTGTGGGTCGGTCTGCGAGCCTGGTTCTGGCTGGCCGCCCAGAAGCGAGCCCAGGCCAGGTTCCATCGCACCAGCCGCCGAGCGGACGGGAAGGTCTACCCGCCTTGGATTGGCGGCATCTGCGACGAATGCAAGCGAGTGCGTAGGAAAATCTACTACCCGCCGAATGGACCTCGTCTTTGTCCGGAGTGCTACGAGCGGTTTTGGCGACAGGAGGAAGCGGCCCGGTCTGCTCCCAGCGGGACGGAGGAGGCTTGCGATTCGTCCATTCCGGTCCGGTTCCAGCGCTCTGGGCGTTCCGCGCCGATGTGCGGATCGGCCGGGCATCACGATGCTGGCCTCTGAACGCGGTCACATTCCCACCGGGCGGCTGGGGATCTGAGCCGGTCGAGGATGGGGGCGTATTATGGCCGGCGCCAAACGAACCCATTGGGGCTTCTGGCCGGATGTGAGAAGACGCTTGTCCAAAAGGACTTGCGGGCATACGTACCTCTGGCAGCTCGACGCGTTCTCCCTTTTGGGTTCTCAGGGCGTCCAGATCCTCGGGCATCGGACTCGGTCTGTTCGGATGGTTGGCCGGCGGGCAGACCGCCCACCGTGAGAACACAGCGTGTGTTCCGTGGCCGCGGCCTTGACGAAGCGTCCCGAGGTTCGACGCCGGACCGGTCTGACTATGTGGGCGTGGGGTTGGCGGCGATCGAGCCTGACGCGGTGAAGGGTCACGTCCACCTACCTTCCTCGACCTTCCGGTGCCCAATGGTGGGAAGGATGGCTTGCTCAGCTGATGAGGCGGAAGAGGCCCGAAGAGTGAGTCGGCGAGTTGGCGTGGGGTGCAGCTTGAGGACGAAGCGGGTCACACCCCACGGCTGACCGAGTTCATCATCGCGAGGTTGCGGCGAATCAACTCGATCCGCTGCTGGACGCAGGCGTAGGAGCGAAGTGGATCGGGTGGCGTGTTCTTGCAGTAGTCGACGAGCCGCTCGAGGGTGGTGGTGGCCACGTGGCAGCGGGTATCGCTGGACGCGTAGTAGATGAACAGGCGGCCGTCGGGTTTGGCGACCCAGCCGTTGGAGAAGGTCACGTTGGAGACATCGCCGACGCGTTCCATGCCGGAGGGGGCGAGCAGGTAGCCGGCAGGCTCATGGATGAGGTGGCTGGGGTCGTCGAGAGCGGTCATGAACGCGTAGAGGACGTAGCGCAGGCCGGCGGCGGTGTGGCGTACACCGTGCGCCAGCTGCAACCAGCCGGCGGGTGTTTTCAGGGGTGCGGGGCCCAGGCCGTTCTTTACCTCGTTGATGGTATGGTACTTGCGATCCTGGACGATCTTCTCGGGCCCGAGGCGGGCGTTCTCGACGCTGTCGGCCAAGGCCCAGCCGATGCCGCCGCCCGAGCCGGCATCGATGAAGCCGTCCTGGGGGCGCGTGTAGAAGGCGTACTTGCCGTCGACGAATTCGGGGTGAAGAACGACGTTGCGTTGCTGGGGGGAGCGGGTCTTGAGGTCGGGCAGTCGTTGCCAGCTCTTGAGGTCCCTGGTTCGGGCGATGCCGCACTGGGCAATGGCGGATGACAGGTCGCCGCGTGGCGCGTTGGGGTCCTTGCGTTCGGTACAGAACAGGCCGTAGACCCATCCGTCCTGGTGCTGGACGAGTCTCATGTCGTAGACGTTGATATCCGGCTCGTCCGTCTCGGGAAGGACGACGGGGTAGTCCCAGAAGCGGAATTGATCGATCCCGCTGGGGCTTTCGGCGACGGCGAAGAAGCTCTTGCGATCGACGCCTTCGACGCGGGCCATGAGGCAGATTCTGCCGTTCAAATCGATGGCGCCGGGATTGAACACGGCGTTGATGCCCTGTCGCTCCATGAGGTGGGGGTTGGTTGTCGGGTCGAGATCGTATCGCCAGAAGATCGGGGCATGCTTGGCGGTGAGGACCGGATACCTGTACCGCTCGAAGACGCCGTTGCTTTCAGGCAACCTCTCGTTGGGCCGGTCGATGAGTTCCTGGTGAGTGGCCAGGAGTTTTTGCAGGCGTTGGCTGAATGACGTGGATGCCATGTCTTGTTCCTCTACGCGGGATGCGTTTCGAGTCGTTCGAGCATTTCGAGACAGCATCGCCCGTTGTGGTATGGGCACTTCCAGATTGAGACTTTGGGCATGGATAGGTCGGGCACACCGGTGCGGCTCACGCGCCAGAACCACTCGCCGTAGCGATGATCGACGATCTTATCCTGGATGAATTGCCAGCACCGGGCCGCGGCCTCGCGGAAGGGCGGCTCGCCGGTCAACTGCCAGGCGTTGTAGAAGCCAACGACCGCCTCGGACTGCGGCCACCACTCCTTGTTGGCGTCGATGATCTGGCCGTCGCGGCCCTCGTAGAGCAGTCCGCCGTCGTGGTCGAGCCCTTCGCTGAGCACTGCCCGGGCGAGGCGTACCGCGGTTGCTCGGACGTCAGCCAGCAGCCGCTCGTCGCCGAGTACCTTTGCCGCCTCACACAGCAGCCAGCTGCCCTCGATGTCGTGACCGAAGGTGTAGGTGTCGGAGAGCGGGCGCCAGTAGATGTCGAAGAAGTGCTGAAAGTGGGTTTGATCGGCATTGAGGATGCGGTTGGCGAACAGGTCGATCAACTCGCGCAGGCGGAGGGCGAGGGTCGCATCCGGCCAGACGCGGTACAGGTTGGTGTAGCCTTCGAGGAGATGAAGGTGGTTGTTCATTGACTTGGCGGCGTTCATGTCCTTGTGGCTGAGCCGCATGTCCGGGCACGGTGTCCAGTCCCGGTTGACGACTTCGAGGTAGCCGCCGTTCCGAGGGTCGTGGCTGCCCGCCTCGATGCGTGTGAAGCCGTCGATGGCCCGGTGCAGGGCCTGTGGCTCGCCGAAGGCGAGGTGGTACTCGCTGAGCGCATAGAGGCAAAACGCCTGGCCGTAGATCTTCTTCTTATCGTCGCGGACCCGATGGTCCGGCTCGAGTTCCCAGAAATAGCCGCCATATTCGGGGTCGAAGAGATGCTGTTCGAGGTAATCGCAGGCTCGGCGGGCGAGCCTGCGGTCTTCTGGCTGCCCCAGGCGACGCGAGGCGGCTGCGAAGGCCCAGAGGATTCTGGCGTTGAGGATCAGGCCCTTGGCAGCGGCTTCGCTGACCTGCAGGTCGTTGGACATCTCGGCGATGAAGCCCCCGTGCCGCTCATCCACGGTACGGAGCCGCCAGAACGGGAGGATGTTGCCCAGCAGTTCCCGCCGGATGTCGGCGGCGAGGGCCTCTTCAGTCAGCGCGGCCATGCTCGATCTCGACTCTGCCGATCTGGGCCTCGGTCCGGAAAGTCACTTTCACATATCGGCTGTCGGCGCCGCCGCCCTTGGCCGAATAGAGCGCGGATTGCATGAAACCGTAGAGCGAGCCACCGTAGGTGGTGGTGCGGGTCACGGCCAGTTCGGCGGGCTCGAAGTTGGTTCCGTCCTTCGAGAACGCGACGGTCACATCCTGCTGATCGGCGAGGGTGTACACGAACAGTCGCACCATTCGGATGCCGTCGGCGGCACGGTAGACGACCCCGCTGTCGCGCTCGCCGGCCAAACGGTGGCAATCCTCCTTGAACTTGCGAGCCTCGTTCTCGCGGAACTGGACCTTGCCCTGCTTGAGGTAGATACGGGAATCGTTGCGGAATTCATCGACGAGGGTTTGGTGGTCGATTTTGACCGGGCCGACGGTGTTCGAGGGCTCGGATGTCCCGGAATGGTTACGGGCCAAGATGCGGTAGTGGTAGGACTCACCCGGCCTGGCCGAGTAGTCCACATCGAGGGGGCGGTACTGGACGTCGGCCTCGGACACGTCGGTGGCGATGGTCTTCCAGGGTCCCAGGAGGGCAGGGGCCCGTTCGACGTCGTAGGAGGCGGCCCCGACGGAGCCCTGCCAGCTGATCATTCCGCCGTTGTCGACGGTCAGCAGTCTGGGGGCGGCGGGGGCGGGCAGAGGGGGCGGGGTGAGGCCCCGGATCTCGAAGGCCTTGGTCCGCAGCAGGCTCATCAGCCCGCGTTCGTCGTAGCGTTCGCCGCTCGCGAAGCCCGGCCAGTGATAGGCTTTGAAGAAGTCGCCGCCCAGCGGTTCGTGATGCCAGTAGAACCCTCCATCGCGGCTCCGGCAGCGGAGGCTCCAGAGCAAAGCGCCGGCGATCTTGCGTTCGATGACCGTATCGATGATGGAGCGCAGGGCCTCGGTGCTGAGAAAGCCGAACTCGCCGACGTGGTAGGGCTTGTGTCCGCGAGCCAGATCGCTGTTGGCGGTAATGCGTTTGACGACCTGGCGCGGATCGGGCTCGTAGTGGTGAGTCTGCACGAAGTCGACGTTGGGATCCTTCAGAGAGCTCTGGGGGAGGGTGCCGTAGCCCGCCCCGTCGATGACCAGGTGGTTCGGGTCGACGCTCTTGATGTGGGCGGCCGCGATCCGGGTCCAGTTTTCCGGGGCCTTGAGCTCGTTACCCGTTTCCCAGGCCAGGATAGCCTTGTCGTCGCGATAGCGGAGTCCGGTGATGGTGTTTCTGCGGTTGACCACGGCGGTGACGATGCTCTTGTAGTCCTCGATGAGCTGAGGATCGGTGAAGAACTCATCACCTTTCTTTCCGCGGAAGCCGGCCAGTTCGCCGGTGCCGCCCCACCAGACCCACTGATCGATGAACGGGATGATGACGCGGACACGATGACGGTTGGCGGCGGCCAGCACCTGGTCCAGTATGACGAAGGCTTGCTCGTTGAATTGGCCGGGGCCGAGGATGTATCGTGGGATATCCGCGGGGTCGTCGGGTTTCTTCACTGAAAGGGCGTACATGCGCACGACCTGCCCGCCCAGCTGGGCGATCGAGCCCAAAGCGTCCTCGATTTCGAACGCATCGGGCAGGCGGAAGGGCATGACCTGGTCGAAGCGCATGTCATCCTCGACGTAGTGGAGGTTCGGGATATTGAAGGAGACGAACCGGAACTCGCGGTCGCCGTCCAGGAGCCGATCGCCATCCCGGCGAACGAAATGGGCAAACGGCTCGCTGCCTCTGGGTGGAGCCATTGAGCACCCTCCGCCCCACAAGAACACGGCCAGACCCA
This sequence comes from Phycisphaerae bacterium, assembly GCA_018003015.1. Lineage (NCBI taxonomy): Bacteria > Pseudomonadati > Planctomycetota > Phycisphaerae > Phycisphaerae bacterium. Next base: position 26,976 of record JAGNEZ010000001.1, read on the forward strand.
TCCAGCCCAGCAATGCTCGTTTCATCTGACCGTCTCCCGCTTGTGACCCGTTGTCTCGCCCTGATACCCGACGTTTGTCCGGTGGCGTCGGGTCCGCCAGGAGCGTGGACCGGTTGGACCGAGGAGGGGAAGGCCAACGCCGACCCCAGTGACCGACATGCCCGCCCTGGCCGGGTGGGGCTGTTATAAAGCTGGTTTTGGAGAGGGTCAATCGACGGACCGGCGGGTGGTTCCAGGGGCCTTCCGCGGCATATCCTGGTTCGCGGCGGCCTTTTCGCGGGTCGGCCCCGAGGGTGTTGGCTGCCCGGTTAATGGGCTTGCGTGCGTATCGCAGTCACGGAATGCGGGTCTGGGCGTGTTGCCTCGCGGGCGTGGTTCGGAGTTGTGGCGCTCTTGGATTGCCGGGAGGATGGCTGGGGAGGGTGGCTTGCCTCGCCGCGGCCATCTGCTACACTACGCCATTCCCATGACCGGGCCGGCCGGCGTCCTCGGGGCCCGCTAGGATGCTTACTCCATAGAAGGAAAGGAGTTACGTGCGATGCCAGTAACGATTTACTACGATCGAGATGCGGACCTTGGCGTGCTCAAGGGCAAGAAGATCGCCATCCTGGGGTATGGCAGCCAGGGTCACGCTCATGCCCAGAACCTCCGCGATTCGGGGATGAACGTCACCGTGGCTGAACTGCCGGGCACGGACAACTACAGACTCGCGGTCGAGCACAAGTTTGCGCCGATCAGCGCGGCGGAGGCCACCAAGTCCTGCGATCTGCTGATCATGACACTCCCGGACGAACTGCAGGCTCGGATTTTCAGGAGCGAGATCGCCGAGAACCTCAAACCAGGTAAGGCGATCGGCTTCACCCATGGGTTCAACATTCACTATGGTCAGATTGTTCCGCCGGAGGGGGTGGATGTCATCATGATTGCCCCGAAAGGCCCGGGGCACCTGCTCCGCAGCGAGTTTGTGAAGGGTGGCGGCGTGCCCTGCCTGGTGGCGGTCGAGAAGAACGCGACCGGCAAGGCCCTGCAGACTGCGCTAGCCTGGGGTTCGGGCATTGGCGGCGGCCGTGCGGGCATTCTGGAGACGACGTTCAAGGATGAGACCGAGAGTGACCTGTTCGGGGAGCAGGTGGTGTTGTGCGGCGGGGTGACGGCCCTGGTCAAGACTGCGTTCGAGACGTTGCTGGAGGCCGGCTACCCGGAGGAGATCTGCTACTTCGAGGTCATGCACGAGTTGAAGCTGATCGTCGACCTTTTCTACCAGGGTGGCATCAACTACATGCGTTACAGCGTGAGCAATACTGCCGAGTACGGTGATCTGACCCGCGGCCCGCGGATCATCACCGAGGAGACACGGCAGGAGATGCGCGAGATTCTGAAGGAGATCCAGACCGGCGAGTTCGCCCGCGAGTGGCTGCTGGAGAATCAGGTTGGCCGGCCGACGTTCAACGCCCTGTACAAGAAGGACTACAACCACCCGGTCGAGGTGGTGGGCCGCCGTCTCCGCAAGATGATGAAGTGGATCGACGTCAAGGAAGTCTGATTTTCGATCGCGATCTGGAAGAGTGGTTGACGAGGTCAGGGGCCGCGGGCTGTTTCGCCGGTGGCCTCTGTTTTTTTGGTGTGCAGGGCAGGGACTCAGTCCCACAACACGAACACGGGTGGCGGGCCTGCCGCCGGCCGATCGGACGCTTGCCTGAGGGGCAGGGCCTGCCCGCCGGGGAGGATATGCTGAGCGAGGACATGGGTGACGAACGACTCGCTGGTCGCGTCGGTGTGGGCTCCAGTCCACCCGTAGCTCTCGTACCTGGGTGACCAGGCGATGTTGAAGATTTTGCCGGCCGTCCCGCCGGGTGGGTGGAGGCCGACCAGACCGGCCGAGGGGGAGTCCATCCGGCCGTCGATCGTACCCAAGGCCCGGACCGGCCCGTCCAGGACTCCGTCCTGCGAGGAGTAGTAGACGTAGACCCCGCCGGCGATGTGCTTGAGTGCTTCGCGCATGTCGTAACCGGACGAGAGGCTGGAGCCCAGCAGGATGATATTATGAACCTGGGCTGGCGGTTGGAGGGCTTCACAGGCCCAGACGCATACGCCCGTTCCCGCGGACAGGGCGATGATGTTGACTTCCGCCTGGGGGTACTTCTGGAGGTAGGTGTTGATTTGCCTGCCCAGTTCCACGCCCTTGGCCCGGGCGGCTCCCCGGCCGATGGTCTGATCCAGGGCCGGGTTCAGGAACGGCGACCAGGTGTAGTTGATGATGTTGCCCTTGTAGTTAGCCCGGCGCAGGCCGCTGCGCACCTCGGCCACGCCGAAGCCCCAGTTACCGGCGCCGTCGATGTAGTAGGTCCGACCATGCTGGTCTTCTCGGCTGAATTGGGAATGGCTTTCCGCGCACCCCAGCGAGGGGAGGGCGGCGGCCAATGATAGCGTCACGAGGCCGCCCGGCGCCGATAAACGCTTGGATATCCTCATGTTTTTCCCGTTCAAGGCCACGTGTCTCCTTCTAGTCTAGGACATCGGTCGGAGGCGTCAAGCACTTTGGTGGTGCGGGCCATCGTGGCATGATCGTGATCCGCCGGGCATGGGGCGGTTTGACGCTTGGCGGATGGCCTCATAAGATCGATGGCGGGTGGAGGGTGGGTCGCCTGCCACCAGGATGGTGACGATTTGCGGGTCAAGATCTGCGGGATAACGAACAGCGCCGACGCGCTGGTTGCGGCCGTTGCCGGGGCCGACGCTATCGGTCTGAACTTTGTAGGCGGCCCGCGGCAGATTTCCGTGGGGGTAGCCGCCGCGATTCTGGAATCGCTGCCGCCCCTGGTCACTCCCGTGGCCCTGGTTCGCCTGCAGGACGGCCGGCTGTCCGACGGGGTGGCGGAGCTGCTTGGCCGCTACCGAGTCTCGCACCTGCAGGTCTACGGCCCGGTGGCGGCCGGAGCGATAGACGCCCTGGCCTGCGACGGTTTCTGTGTCATGCCGGTGATTGCGGTCCGTGGGGTGGACTTCGCCCGGGAAGCGGTTCTCTGGCGGGACTGCCGGGCCGGCCGGCCCCGGGCCGTGGTGCTCGACAGCTATGACCCCTTGAAGGAAGGTGGAACCGGTACAGTATTCCATTGGGAGATCATTCCAGCCGCGGTGGCGTCCGGAGCGATCCGGGGCTGGCCGCCGATCATTCTGGCGGGGGGGCTGAGGCCCGGGAATGTTGCCGAGGCGGTGCAGGTGGCCCGCCCCTTCGGGGTGGATGTCTCGTCCGGTGTAGAAGTGGAGGGTTCTCCAGGGCGGAAGGACGCCGCCAAGGTCCGGGAGTTTGTCCTCAATGCCCGAGCTGCGGCGGGCCGTTTGTCCTCGTAAGGGTGGTTGAGGTTGGTGCGCGTTCCCGCGTCGTTGATCCTGTGGTTTCCGATGGTGCCGGCCTTGCTGACCTGCGGGTGCTTGGGCCCTGAGCGAGGGCCGCGCCCCGCGCCGGCCTCGCAGCCGGCGAAGCCGCCGGGCGCTGAACTGGCCGAGTACCTATCGGCGATCCGCTCGGGCGAGTGGGTCTACGAGCGCCGGGAGCTGCCGGCCCACGCTGATCAGCGGCCCTCCGACTATGTCCGACACATCGGCTCTGGGCAGCTCTTCGAGATTGCCCGGGAGTTCTCCGACCTGGTGTGCAGGTACCGAGGGCCGACGACCACGACCCAGGCGGCGGTAGCCGGGCTGCCCACCACGAGGCCGAGCGACCCGGAGATGAAGGACCCGTTGCTCCGGCACCTCAAGGACTGGACCGCCATTCGCATCGAGCTCGGCGAGCCGATGGACCCCATTCCGCCGGAGTTGATTGCCACCGGCCGCTGCACGGAGTCCACCTCGGTGGGCTATGGGAGACGCACGGGTCCGCTGCTGGGGGCGGGCACGCTGACGCGGCACGTGGAGGTAGAGGATCGGGAGCCGGTGGAGTGTCCCGCCGGCCGGTTCGAGGAATGCCTTCGCGTTCGCGTGGATCTGGAGATTCGTTTCCCGCTCACCCCGGTGATCGACTGGACGACCTATGTGTGGCTGGCTCCGAGGATCGGTGAGGTTCGGCGTGTTCAGAGCTTCTCCGGCTGGTTCCTGATCTTCTGGTTCGGCAGCACCCACGAGTACCTGCTCAAGAGCTACCGGCTGCCGTCGGACGTACTTCCGCCGACGGCCGCGACTCGCTGGTCCAAGGTCCTGGTCTTTCTGGATCGTACCTTTCCGCATCCGCGGGTGGCGTACATGGCCGTCGATCTGGCGACGTCGCGACCCGCAGCACCGCCCTCCGCCGCCCCCTGCGCGGGTCCGTGACGAGTCGGGTGTGCGGGCTTATCATGTGCCCGACCATGGCCGGCGGCATCGCTCTTTTTGGTGGCAGTTTCAACCCGATTCACCACGGGCACTTGATCATTGCACGGGCGGTGGCCGAGACGCTGGATCTCGCCCGGCTGGTCCTGATTCCGTCGGCCAACCCGCCACACAAGATCGGCCAGGACTTGGCCGATGCCGCCGATCGCCTGGAAATGGTTCGGCTGGCCGTCGCGGACGAAGCGCTCTTCGAGGTGAGCGACACCGAGATTCGTCGTCGGGGAACCAGCTACACCATTCTCACGCTTGAGGAGTACCGTTCTCGGCTGGCCCCGGGAGAGGATCTCTACTGGATCATCGGCGGCGACACGATTTCGGAGCTACACACCTGGTATCGGGCCCGCGAGCTGGTGGACTTGTGCCGGATTGTGACCGCCGTCCGACCGGGGTTCGAGACACCTGACCTGTCCGTGCTGCAGCCGACGCTTTCGGCCGGGCAGGTTGAGCGCCTTCGACAGGGGATTCTCCAGACGCCGCGGGTGGACATCTCCGCCACCGACGTCCGTCGGCGTGTGGCGGAGGGCTTGTCGATCCGTTTCCTGGTGCCGGAGGCGGTGCGGGAGTACATCGAGCGGAAGGATCTGTACCGCTAGGAGCCTGCCGAGTTCGGGGCCAGGCATGGACAGGGCTCGGCGGCGGGCGCACGGGTCGGATTCATGACCCTCGACGCCCCGCGTTCTGCTCAGCATCCGATCGCGGCCAAGTGCTTACGGCGTCGCACCCCACACTTCGGGTGACTGGAACCCGGGAGGGCGCGGTGCATTGCGGGGGGGGACGGCCTGGGCGGCCAGTCTCCTGTACCGGGCGCGAAGCTCGTCGACCTTCCCGGGATGGCGGGCGGCCAGATCCTGTTTCTCCTGGGGATCCTCCGCGAGATTGAACAGTTCGGCCGGCTCGCGTCCCGGCCTGGCCGGTGTGCCCAGGGGCCGGCTCGTGATCTTCGGGTCTTCATCCCTAGCCGCCGCGCCGCGGAGCACGAGTTTCCATGGCCCGACCAGAATCGCCCCCCCGGCTGGTGAGGCGTTGAGGAGGATCTCCTCGTGGGGCGACGGTTTCCCTTCGGCAATTGTCGGCCATGCGTCCCGCCCGTCGACTGGGAGTCTCTGCGCGGGGGATGCCCCCGCGAGTTTGAGGAGCGTGGCGTACCAGTCGACCATGTGCAGCGGTTCCCGGACGACCGTTCCCGGCCGGATGCGCCCTTCCCAGGCGGCCAGAGCCGCGGCCCGAACGCCCCCCTCGTAAAGCGTCGCTTTGCCCGCTCGGTAGGGGCCATTGCTGGCGACCCGTCCGGGAGCGGGCCCGCCGTTGTCGCTGGAGAATAGGATCAGGGTATTGCGGCGCATATCCTTCTCGTCCAGCGCGGCCACGACGCGGCCAATGGCCTCGTCCATCGCGGCAACCATGCCGGCATAGGTTCGGCGAGGCTCCTCGAGATGGGCATAAGGTTCGAGATACTGGGGCGGAACCTGGTGCGGTGCGTGGACCGCGTTGAAGGGGAGATAGAGAAACAGCGGCTTGGCCACCTTGTGGTGGCGGATCAGACGGACCGCCTCGTCCGCCAGGAGAGACGTACTGTAGCCCTTGTCGTAGCACGTCCGGTCATCACGATGCCAATCGTGACCGCCATCTCGTTGATGGGTGAAGTAGTCGATGGCGCCGTTGTAGTGGCCGTACTGGTGGTCGAATCCCCGGCGGGTGGGCAGGTAGTCGGGCCGGAAATGCCCGAGATGCCACTTCCCGCAAATAGCCGTTTCGTAGCCCGCTTCCTTGAGGGCCTGGGCGAGGGTTCGCTCCTCCAGGGGAAGGCCGTACTGGGCCCAGGGTCGAACCACACCCACCTGAAGCCCGTATCTCATTGGATAGCGCCCGGTCATGAGGGCGGCGCGGGTGGGTGAGCAGAGCGGCTGGACGTAGAACTGTTCAAGCCGGGCGCCGGAGACAGCCAGACGGTCCAGATGGGGCGTCTTGATGGGGCTCCCGTGGAATCCCACGTCGGCATGGCCCAGATCGTCCGCCAGGATGATCACGATGTTGGGTCGAGCGGACTCGGCGGAGGCTGGCGGGCACATGGCCAAGGCGGCCCATACGAACACGGTTTCACCTATCCAGGAGCATTTCATGTTGGGCCCTTTCTTACGGGTAACGGATCCCGGCCATTCGCGACACCGGCGAAGCAAGACCTCAGGTCAGGGGTCGGCCGAGGGATCACGGCACCGGATCATCCCCGGCCCGATTCCCTGCGGTCAGCCGACCCGCGTGCTTCGATGAATGAGGTCTCACCACCGGGTCAGGCCAGAGGTCTCAGCTGAACGCTGGCCCGGAGCGTCTCCACGTCCTCGGCTGCGAAGACCGCGGGCAGGTCGTTCATGGCCGAGGCCGCGGCGACGGCCACCCCCTGGCGGAGGGCGGATTCGCACGTCCCGTTGGCCGCGACCAGGCCGCTCAGGAAAGCCGCCAGCAGGGCATCGCCGCAACCGACGGTACTGCGGAGCCGTTCGGGGGGAATGGTCACGCTGGCGTGCTGAGCGGCGCCCTCGGCGAAGCAGAAGACGCCGCGTTCGCCGGCGGTGATGAGCACCCATGGAATCCGCTTACTCAGTTCGAGTCCCGTCCGGACGATCTGGTCGTCGGTAGCGATCTCGCGTCCGACCAACTCGGCCAGTTCGACGAGGTTGGGCTTGATCATCCACACCTTATGTTCGAGGGCCTTCCGCAGGGGGGCCTGGGACGTATCGACCACCACATGAGCTCCCCGCGTGACACAGGCTTCGATCATGTCACCGAACCGCTCGGGCGGCAATCCCGGAGCCAGAGACCCTGTGAAAACCACAATCACGTCATCGTCGGCGGTCCAGCGCAGATCATCGGTCAGTCGGTCGATTTCCTCGGCCGTCACCGTTGGTCCGATTTCGCGAATGTGTGTTTCGTTGGGCCCTTGCGGATCGATCACGGTGATGTTTTCGCGGGTCGTGCCGGCCATGGCCGAGAACTGAGGGGTGAATCCGGCGGCACGGGCGGCGGCGTTGAACGCCTCGATCGATTCGCGGCCCACCCAGCCAAGAGCGACGCTGGGCATGCCCAGGGCGGCCATGGCCCGGGAGACGTTGATCGCCTTGCCGGCGGGGGTGCGCGAATGGAGGCGGCCGACCAGGTGCTGACCCACGGCGAAGCCCGGAACCCGTATGACCCGATCGATGGTCGGGTTCAGAGTCACGGTCGCCAGTCGCAGGCCGACGGTCGGAGACAGCATCGCGGCTCACCTGGCGCCGAGCAGCAGTTCTTGCGTAAGCTGGTCGAGGCGCTCGTGGTGCAGCCTGCGGCAAGCCAGCTGGTCGGCGTCGAACGTGGTCTTTTTCAACTGATCGTGCGGCGGCAGCCCCTCGCCCGCGCCGCTCCTGAGCTCCTTGAGGATGGCCTGGATCTCGGGATCCTTGTTGAACTTCTGGACCTTCTCCTTCAGGATCAGGTAGGTCCTCATGCAGCCGCTGACGAAATCCCAGACCTCCTCGCGATCGGATGAGCGGAAGGCGTGGGCGTCAAAGGATCGAGCGCCCTGCCAGCCGGTGTCCTCGACGAGCTTGACCACAAAGAAGCTCTCCTTGAGATCCTCGGAGCCGAAGCGTTGATCCTGATCGTAGCGCAGAGGCTTCTGGGCGTTGAAATGGCAACCGAAGAGCTTATGGACCTCGATGGCCTGGGCGATATCGTGGTAGGTGTTGAGACCGGCCATGCGCGAGTGGGCGATTTCGACCACCAGGCCGCAGTTCTCGGGCTTGTTCAAGGTGGCGATCAGCCCGAGCGCGTGTCCCACGGTCGGCATGTAAATGTCGCCGCGCGGCTCGTTCGGTTTGGGCTCGATGGCCAGTCGGTAGCCGGTGTAGTCCTGTTTGTCGATATAGGATTGAAGGTAGTTGAGTCCCTCTCGAAGCCACTTGATGGCTTCGAGAGGGTCTTTCGCCGCGTCCACTTCCGCCCCGTCGCGGCCCCACCACAGGTCGCAGAGCTTGCTACCCAGGGCAACGCCGACGTCGATGGAGTTCAGATACCGCTGCAGGGCGAGCTGCCGGACCTTGGGGTCGTGGCTGGTGAGGGCCCCATCCTTGTAGACCGGATGACCGAACACATTGGCCCCACAGTTGACGCAGGCCATACCCTGATCCGCCATCCGCTTGTTGGCCTCCTTGATGAGCCGGTCGCGTTCGGCGGCGGTGGCGGTGGGCGGGATGAGATCCTCGGCGTGCAGTTCGATGCCCCAGACTCCGCGTTTGCCCAGCTCGGTGATGACGTCCAGCGGATCGATCCGCTCTCGAGTCGCCTCGCCGAACGGGTCGCGGCCGGTGTTCATGATCGTCCACAGGCCGAAAGCAAACTTATCACTCTTCTGCGGCTGGTAGGAAGCCATCGAATGCTCCTCTTATGGGACCCGGTGTAGGCGGCCGGCACGGCCGCCCGCTCAACACTCGGGCATTGTACGTCCTTCAGGGACCACGGCAACAGTCCGAGAAGGGCAGCGGTGTCGGCAGACCCGGGCGGATGGGGTGACAAGCGGGCGATCCACCTCATGGCCCCGGGAAATCGCGACGATGAGGAACGTCGACGGGTGCGTGATAAGCGGAGCGCAACGGCACGGGTTATGGGGCGGATGTTGCCGCCAATCGGGATCCGCCTCAAGCCCATGTCTCTCGCAGGGAGCCATCGGTGGGTGAGCGCAAACGCATTCTGACCTTCGTCTTGATCATGGCCGCCGTCGCCGCCCTGGCGATCGGGGCGACGCTCGCTCTGCTGCACAGCACCTCGTTCGAGCGGCACCGCGTCCGGTTGTCCGAGGTGGCCTGCAACACGGCCCGGATCGTGGAGATGGCCGCTCGATATCATGAGGCGGTCAGACCGAATGCCAGCGGCGAGGATGCCGCCGCCATCGCCCTGAGCGCGCTTCGGGGCGGCGCTTCTCGTTCACTCGGGCTGGGCGAGAGCGGCGAAATCCGCCTGGCTCGCCAGAGCGACGGGACCATCCTTGCCCTTTGGCCCAAACTCTCCCCGGACACGATCACCCGGTCAGGTCCACCCGGGTTGAGCTTGTCCGAGCCGATGCGGCTGGCCTTGAAGGGCCGATCGGGAACCCTGGTCGGTCTGGACGGTCGAGGCGTGCGGGTGCTGGCGGCCCATGAACCGGTTGCGGGCCTGGGCTGGAGCGTAATCGCCCAGATCGATCTGTCGGAGATTCGGGCGCCTTTCGTGAAAGCCGGTCTGTACCTGCTCGTCCTGACCCTGGTCATGATCGCCATCTGTACCAAGTTCCTCATGCTCTTCGCGGATTCGCTCGTCCGTAGGTTGCGAGCGAGCGAAGTGCGGACTCAGGCGATCGTGGAGATAGCCGACGACGGGATCGTGATCGCCGACGCGGGCGGGGTCATCCTCTCGTGGAACTCGGCCGCGGAGCGGATCTTCGGCTACTCCGCCGCGGAGACGGTGGGGCACAGCCTCGTGGACCTGATCGTGCCGGAGCGGTATCGCGAGACCAAGGGTGCGGCCATGCGCCGCTTTGCCAGGGACGGACAAGGCCGAGCCCTTGGAACGACACTGGAGCTCACCGCCTTGCACAAGAGCGGGGCGGAGTTTCCCATCGAATTGACCCTGTCCGCTTTCCGGGACGCCAGCGGTTTCATGGCCCTGGCCATGGTGCGGGACATCACCCAGCGCAAGCTGACCGAACTCCGCGAGCGGGAGCAGGCCGCCCAGCTGGCCGCCAAGAACGAGGCGCTCGAGGCCCAGAGGCAGCAGTTGCGTGCCCAACACGATGAACTGCTAGCGGTCAACGCCGCCCTGGTGCAGGCCAGGAACACGGCCGAGGCGGCCAGCCGGGCCAAGAGCGAGTTCTTGGCCAATATGAGCCACGAGATCCGGACCCCGATGACGGCGATCCTGGGCTTCGCCGAGAACCTCCTGCTCCCGGACCTGCCGCCCCAGGAAGCTCGTTCCGCCGCCGAGACCATCCGCCGCAACGGCGAGCATCTGCTGGCAATCATCAACGACATTCTGGACTTGTCCAAGATCGAGGCCGGCAAGCTGGAAATCGAGCGGATCGCCTGCTCGCCCCGCCAGATTCTCAGCGAGGTGGCCACGCTGTTCCGAGGTGCTGCCGAGGCGAAGCAGCTGAACCTGAAGATCGAATCGCTTGGCCCGATTCCCGACAAGATCCGCTGCGACCCCACCCGGTTGCGCCAGATTCTGCAAAACATGGTCGGCAATGCCGTCAAGTTCACTGCCTCGGGCAGTGTCGGCGTGCTGGTCTCAGAGGGTGAGACTGCCGCCGGGGCTCGCTTCCTGCAGTTTGATGTGATCGACACCGGCGTGGGCATGACCGAAGAGCAGAGCCGGCGGCTGTTCGAGCCATTCATGCAAGCTGACAGTTCTACGACTCGGCAGTTTGGCGGCACCGGTCTGGGCCTGACCCTCACCCGGCACCTCGCGGAGCTGCTCGGTGGGACGGCTGAACTGGTCCGCTCGGCGCCTGGCCAGGGTTCGCATTTTCGGTTCACTGTGGCCGCGGTGACCGCCGACGAGGAGACCGCTGCCGCGGGGACGGTCACTTGGCCGGAGGGTTGCCTGACCGAGCCGTTACCCGCCGATTCACCGCGGATCGAGGCCCGCGTGCTCCTGGCCGAGGACGGCCCCGACAACCAGCGGCTCATCTCCTTCATGCTGCACCGCATGGGCGTCGAGGTGACCGTGGCGAACGACGGTCGCAAGGCGGTCAACGAGGTACTCGCGAGCATGGAGATGGGACAGCCCTACGACGCGGTGCTCATGGACGTCCAGATGCCGACCTGCGACGGTTACGAGGCGACACGGCTGCTCCGAGCGGCCGGCTATGAGAAGCCGATCATCGCCTTGACCGCCCAGGCCATGGCCGGAGACCGGCAGAAGTGCATTGCCGCGGGATGTGACGACTATATCAGCAAGCCGATCCATCGGGTCCGCCTGTCCGAGGTGCTGCAGCACCTGCTCAACGATCAGGTCTCCAGGGCCGGGCGGGCGGACGACCGCTGATCCACGAGATCAACTGCCCGGCAGCATCCCACGTTGTTCTCTCCCGATCCTGTTCCGACGATCGCCGGAGTTTCAGTGTTCCGATCGCTGGCTATGGGCACGGCTGCCCGGCGGGATTACAATCTGCTACCCTGATGATCGAGGCCGACGGAGGAACAGCGGCATGAACGGAAGAGAGCTTCTGTTGAAGGCGTTGGCCAACGAGTCCACCCCGCGCTCGGCCTGGGTGCCATTTGTCGGCGTCCACGGAGCGAAGATGCTGGGCTTGTCCGCCGAGCAATACCTTCGTTCCAGCGGGAGCATCGTAGCCGCCCTGCTCAAGGCCAAGGACCTTTACCAACCTGACGGTCTGCCGATCGTTTTCGATCTCCAGCTCGAGGCCGAGATTCTCGGCTGCCAGATGCACTGGGGCGAGGAGACACCTCCGTCGGTGAGTTCCCACCCGCTGAATGATCGCAGCATCGCCGACCTGCCCTCCTTCGATGTCATCAAGGGCCGGTTTCCGGTGGTGCTGGACGCCCTGCGCGAGGCCAAGCGGCGGATCGGCGGCGAGGTCGCGCTCTACGGCCTGATCACCGGTCCGTTCACCATGGCTCTGCACCTCATGGGCACGAATGTCTTCCTGCAGATGTTCAACAGCCCTGAGGCCGTCCATGAAGTTCTCCGCTTCAGTACGCAGGTCGCCAAGACCTCCGCGGATGCCTACATCGAGAACGGAGCGGATGTCGTCGCGGTGGTCGATCCGATGACCAGCCAGATCTCGCCCGCCCACTTCCGCGAGTTCGTGGCCGCCTATGCCAATGACATCTTCGATCACATCCGCTCGCGCGGGGCCTTGTCCTCGCTGTTCGTCTGCGGCAATGCGACGCGCAACCTGGAGAACATGTGCCAAACCCGCTGTGACAACGTCTCGGTGGACGAGAACATCTCCCTGGAGTCACTGCGCGACCTGGCCGGCAAGCACAACAAGTCCTTTGGCGGCAATCTCAAGCTGACCACGGTGCTGCTGCTGGGCAGCGAGGACGACGCCCGGCGCGACGCCCTTCGCTGCCTGGACATCGGCGGCACCAAGGGCTACGTGCTCGCGCCCGGTTGCGACCTGCCTTTCGCCACGCCGGAGGCCAACCTGGAGGCGGTTGCCTCGCTCGTCCACGATGAGTACCAGCGGGAGGTCGCCCGGGCCAAGGTCAAGAACATGGCCGAGATGACCTTCGAGGACGTGCTGCTACCCAACTACGGCGAGGAGGACAAGGTCTTCGTCGACGTGGTCACGCTGGACTCGGCATCGTGCGCCCCCTGCCAGTACATGGTTGATGCGGTATTCAAGGCCACCAGACCGATGGGTGACAGGGTCGTCATCCGCGAGCACAAGATCACTACCCGCACCGGCCTAGGACACATGGCCAAGCTGGGCGTCGGCCAGATTCCGACGATCTGCATCGACGGCGAGGTCATGTTCCCCTCCATCATTCCTGACGTGAAGACCCTGACCGAGGCCATCGAGGAACGGATCAAGGCCAAGGGCAAGACATGATCCCGCTCGCCCTGATCACCGGTTTCCTGGGCAGCGGCAAGACCACCCTGCTGCGCCGCGTCATCGAGCGACATCGTGGCCGGCGGCTGGCCTACCTGGTCAACGAGTTCTCCTCGCTCGATGTGGATGGGCGCGTGTTGGCAACGGAGGGCGAGCGGGTTGTCTGTCTGCCGGGCGGGTCGATCTTCTGCAAGTGTCTGGTGACCTCCTTCATTCGGCAGTTGCGGGAGATCTCCGAGTGGCACGATCGGCCGGACCAGCTGCTTGAAGGCCTGATCGTTGAGGCCAGTGGCATTGCCGATCCCAGGGTCGTCGGCCAGATGCTGGGTGAAACCCGCCTCGATCAGCTCTACCGGCTGACGTCGGTGATCAGCATCGTCGATCCAGGCAGCTTCCTGGCCCTTCGTGAGACGCTGCCCAACATCGCCGCTCAGATCGAAGCCAGCCACCTAGCGATCGTCAACAAGGTCGATCTGTTCAGCGAGGCGGCCTTGGCCGAGGTAGAAGCCGCCGTCCGCGAGATCCAACCGGCGATCGAGATTATCCGATCCACCTTCTGCTCGATCGACCTGGATCCGTTCGCGCCGCGAGCGGCCCGTCCTATCCACGGTGAATACGCTCCCTGCGCCGACCCGCACTATGCGAAAGTGGTATGGAAGGGCGAACGGCCGGTCGACGTCGATCAACTGGTGGCTCGGATCCGCGAGGCGGGAGCGGACATTTACCGAGCCAAGGGTTTTGTTTATACCGGAGATGAGACGCTGTATATTGACGTCTCCGCCGCGGAGACAACCACCCGAGCCGCGACGGGAGGCGCGAGCCGTACGGAACTCGCCCTGATCGTCAGGCCGGGTAGGGAGGAGAGCGTCCGCTCCCTGCTGAGCTGAGGATTACAGCGAGATCATTACCGAGCGGTCTTCCTGTCCGGCCGGACGCTGATTGCCAAACGCTGACCGCTCACACAACAACCAAGGATCCCTGAATGAAGCCAATCTACCGCAAGACACTTGTTGAGCTGTTGACCGTACCCACCGCCCCACTGTGCGAGGAGTACGTCGTCGGCTACATCCGCCGCTGGGCGAACCGGCGGCCGGGCATCGAGTTCAAGCAGGACGAATACGGCAACATCCGGCTGCGGGTCAAGCGAGGATTGAGGCCGGCCGCCGCTCCCATGCTGTTCTCCGCACACATGGACCATCCGGGCTTCGAGGCGGAGAAGATGATCGACCCACGACAACTGAAGGCTGTCTGGCGCGGCTGGGTAGCTCCCGAGTACTTCAAAGGGGCCGGGGTGCGATTCTTCAGCGACGGCCGGTGGGTGCGAGGCACGATCAAGTCCACGAAAACCGGTGTGGTTCGCGGTCGGTTGCGCGTGACGTCGGTCGTGGCTGACGTCAAGGCCCCGGTGGAACCGGGGTCGATCGGCATGTGGGATCTGCCGGACCCGCTGGTTCGCGGTACGCGGATCTTCGCTCGCGGGTGCGACGATGTGGGCGGCGTGGCGGCGATTCTGTGCGCCCTCGATGAGCTCGCCCGTGGTCGCGGGCCGGTGGAGGCTTACGCCCTACTGACCCGGGCTGAGGAAGTTGGCTGGGCGGGCGCGATCGCGGCGTGCAAGTCCGGCATCATCCCCCGCCGCACGCGGATCATTGCGGTCGAAACCAGCTCCGAGATCCCCGGCGTGCAAATGGGCAACGGGCCGATCCTGCGGGTGGGCGACTCCCTCGCGATCTTCCCAAACCCGCTTTGTGCCCATACTGCCCGGGTGGCCAAGGAACTGGCCAAGCGCCGGGGCGGCTTCAAATGGCAACGCAAGCTCATGGACGCCGGCAGCACGGAAAGCCTCGCTTACCTCGAGTACGGCCACGAGGCGATCGGCATGTGCCTGGCGTTGGGCAACTACCACAACATGGATCGGGAGCGAAAGCGGATCGGCGCCGAACACATCGATCTGAACGACTTCGAGGGCCTGGTGCGGTGGTTTGTCGCCCTGGCCAAAGACCGGCGCCCAAGCCTGGATCACGATCCGGCCGTCCGCCGGGTGATCGCCAAGCAGGACCGGACCTGGAGTTCCAAGCTGAAGAGAACCCGGGGGCGGATCGGCGGGCGGTAGAGTGCCGGAGGTAGCGATCGGCGTTCAGCGATCAGCAATCAGCTTCCCGATTCTATTGATGACGAAACCGCGCCGCAGGCGTTACGGCTGGAACTCCCGGGCGAGAACGCGCCAGATGGGGTTGTCCTTGCGTGGCGGGGCGGGATGTTCGCCGCGTTCGATCGCCTGCCAGTACGAATACGGCCGCTTGCCCGGCCCGAGTTCGTAGTCCAGGCCGTCCCATTCGTCCTCGCGGAACGCGTAGAACGCCCAGTGCCAGCCGAACCCGTTGGCGGACTTGATCACGTCGGACAGGTACTGCTCAACGCCAGGGACGCGCCGATCACAGCCGAATTCGCTGAGGATGATCCGATGGGCGGGCACGCCGTTACGCCGGGCCCAAGCATCAACCTGCGCGAGTTCACGCTGCACCACTTCGGGGCCGGGGTACGGGATCTTGCCGCCGTTGATCTGGAAGGTTGTGTAGTTCCACGGCTCGTAGCAGTGCACCGCGTAGAGCGTGCGTTGATCGGCGACCGGGCGCAGGAAATCGATGTGGGCCGGGGCCGCAAAGTCGCCGCCGTCGAGCAGGATCGGGGTATCGGGATCGACGGCGCGCACGGCCAGGATCAGGCTCGCGTACAGTGTGTTGACGTCGGCGGCCGTCCCGGCGACCCGCTTCTCGAACGCCTCGCGGGCGGCACGGTCCGCCAGATCGACCTTCATCGCCCGGGCCGGGGCCGGCTCGTTGACCAGGTTGTACGCGACAACCGCCGGATGCCCACGCAGTGCCGAAGCGAGTTCCTTCCAGAATGCGGCCGCCTGGCGATGGTACTTGAAGTCGGTCCAGAGCCGAGCGTCGAAGCGTCCGTCATTCTGCTGCTGCCAGCGCATACCGGGCAGCGACAGCGGGACGACGACGATCTTGACGTCCTCGGCCGCCGCCCAATCGAGCACCTCACGCAGTCTCTGCGGATCGGCCGGTGGAATCCCCTTGAAGTCGTCGGCGTTACCGAGCAGGAAGTCGCGGCCGGCGCCCTTCCACTTGCTCCAGGTGAGCCGCACGACGCGGATTCCCGCGGCCCGTGCGGCCGCGAAGTACGCGCGGTCGCAGTCCCGATTGAAGCAGTTGGCCCCCTTCCGCTGCTGGTCCCAATAGGGCAGCTTGCCGGTTTGCGGCGCAAGCGGCGCGGGCTGGGTCGATGCGTAGCCGAGCAACCAGACCGTCCACACAGTGGCAACGAGTAATCGCACCATGATCGGTCCACACCTCCGAGCACCAAGGGCCATCCGGCGAAGCAGAGCCACGATGACCGCCCTGACGGCCGTCAGGCAACGATAGCTCCGACACAGAACCAGCTCAAGTATGCCGCTCTCTTCCTTGTGCCCGTTGCGCATTCTCGCGGCCAATTCCTCATCCTCCTCTTCACCCCAGCGTCCCTCTGTGTCCCCTGCGGTTCAAATTCGGTCTTCACCGCGGAGCAATGCAAGTAAGGACCCGGTTGATTTCGTGGAAGGTGAAACCCTTACAGGGTTTTGGAGGTGTATCAGCGTATACCAACCCGGGGTGCGCTGCGCGACCCCGGGCTGTGGTCTGGAACCGCGTTGCGGTTCGGTTCGGTTGCCGCACCGGTTGACGATTCCCGGCTCAGCACACGTCTTTGGCTCGCCCATGGCAACAGGGACCGGGACGCCACCTCGAGCAAGGGAACACACGCGATGAGCAGAGGGCTTTGAACAAGAGCCTCCCGCTGCTCACCTGCCTTTCCCAGCATCAAACAAGGCTCTGCGAGCTTCCTTAGTGTTCAGAAGCTGGAGACCGCAGGCAGCCCAACCCTGAAGAATCTCATCCTCACTATGCAGGCACTCAATCAACAACGGCAGTGCATCGGTCTTCTTTTTTGCGTGATCAATCAACTCCAGAAGCCAGTACCGATGCCCCGAATCAGCCTTGCGCCGAAAGGCATGCATCAGCTCGGCGACGTACTCCGCCGCCCGCGACGATAGCCACTGAAAGCCTTCCTCCTTAACGGATCCACTGCGATGGCGCATCATGCGCAGGCACGCCTCAAAGCCAGGAAAGCGCTTCTTCGTCACGTCGACGCTCCCTTCCCCCGTGCAGGGGACACGGCTGCGAGCGAAGAGCAGTGAATGACCGCCCGCCGCTCACTTGCCCCGTATTCCCATCACGTCCTTCTTAAATACCTTCGTACCGAGGCTCTGGACGTACTGCGTCCAGTCGCTGGCCGGGTCGGGGTCGGCGGCGATCTTGGCCAGGAACATGTGCAGCTTGGCGTCGAGGTTGTCCAGGTAGTGGATGGCGATGGCCTCGGGGGTGGCGGGGAGCTTGGGGCTGCCGAAATCGTACTGGCCATGGTGCGAGAGGATCAGGTGCTCGAGGACGTTCTTGACGTCGGCGGGGAACGGCTGGCCGGTCTCGGCCTCGACCTGCTTGACCTTCTCCTCGATCCAGATCACCGCCATGGTGATGTGCCCGACGAGCTGTCCCTCGTTGGTGTACTTGAAGCTGAGGTTGTAGGTCAGCTCCGCGGTCTTGCCAATGTCGTGCAGGAAGAGGCCGGCCAAGACCAGGTCGAGGCTGACCTCCGGGTAGCGGGGCACGACCAGCAGGGCCAGTTCGAGCAGGTTGCGGGTGTGTTCGAGCAGGCCGCCGATATAGGCGTGGTGCATGGCCATGGCGGCCGGGGCCTTTTGAAATGCCTCCATCAGCTTCTCATCGGTCACGAAGGCCTTGATCAGGTTGAGCAGGTTGCGGTCCTTGATATGGCGGAGGATCGCCTTGACCCGCTCGAACATGGCCGGGATGTCCTCCTTGGTCTGGGGGATGAAGTCGCTCAGATCGATCGCCGCCGGGTCGGCCGGCTGCATGGCGTCCACGATGAACTGCAGCGAGCCCTTGTAGTTTTCCACCCGGCCCTTGAATCGGACGAATCCGCCCTCGGGCATCTTCTCGTACATGGCCTCGGTGGCCTGCCAGACTCGTCCGAGCAACTGCCCGGTCCGGTCGGTCAGCACACAGTGGATATACAGCGAGCCGTTGTTGGTGGTACGCAGGTCCTTGGCGGCGATCAGGAAGACCTGGTCCTCGACGATTTCGCCGGGGGCCATCTGGTCAATGAAGCGACGCGATTTGGTGCTGAGGGATGCTTTGCTCATGCTCGCCAGGATACAGCTCGGCATTGTCTGCCGCAACGCCGGAGAAATGAGCAGGAGGAAGGGTGTTCGGACGGTTGGAGTTCGTCGGGCGTCATTTGCCGGCGCTTGCGATGGAATCATGCCTGCGATTACAACATACACCCGGCGAGGTGACCATGCGCTGGACACGCTTCCTCATTCCGACCACGAAGGAGACGCCGGCCGAGGCGGTGGCCATATCGCATCAGTTGGCTCTGCGGGCCGGGCTGATTCGATCGGCCGCACCGGGAGCGTTCACGTACCTGCCGCTCGGCTGGCGGGTGCTCCGTCAGATTGAAGCCATCGCCCGTGAGGGGCTCACCGCCGCGGGAGCGATTGAGCTGCACCCCGCTCTGCTGCAGGCATCCCGGCCATGGGAACAAAGCGGTCGAGCGGCGGCGTTCGGGGATGCGCTGATGCGCGTCCGGGGCAGTGGCTGGCAGGATGAGGTCGTGCTCGGCGCCGCCTACGACGAGGCCGTTGCCGAGATCGCCAAGGTCCATCTCAACAGCTACAAGCAGCTGTCCTGCACGCTGTTTCGCGTGGGCACCCGCCTGCGAAATGAGAGCCGCACCGGTGGTGGCCTGCTGCACATCCGCGAGTTCCACACGCTGGATGCGTACTCGTTCGACGCCGACCAAGCCGGGCTCGACGCGACCTATGCGGGCATGCTGGAACGAGTTGGCGGCATTGTGCGGCGATGCGGCGTGCCTTACGTCGTGGCCGATGGCGAGCCGGGCGCTGATGGCCGCCCGATGTCCCATCGCTTCATGGTGCCGGCCGAGGCGGGTGACGATCTGATCGCGGTGAGCGAGGACGGAACCTACGCCGCGGATCCGGCCTGCGCCCGGCGGGCGGTTGCCCCTCTGCCGACTGAGACAACGGAAGGCGCTTCGAGCCCGCTGACCGAGGTTCCCACGCCGGGCTGCTCCAGCATTGATGATGTGGCCGCTCTCCTGGAGGTTCCGTCTTCGAAGCTGGTCAAGACGCTCGTGTACGCCCTTGCCGACGTCCAGACCGGCAAGCGGAAGGGCTACGTTGTCGCCTGCGTTCGCGGCGACCATGAAGCCAGCGAGGCCAAGCTACGATCATTGCTGGGCGTCAGCGACCTGACCATGGCCGACGCGGAGGAAGCCCGCCGCAGCGGTTTCGAGATCGGCTTCGTCGGACCACACATCGCCAACCGCGTGGAGTGCATCCTGGCCATCGATCCCGACGCCAGGGCGGTCATCGACGGTGTGGCCGGCGCGAACCGCTTCGACCACCACGTCACCGGCTTCCGCTGGCCACGCGATGTCGCCTCCGAACGGCTGGCCGAGGCGATCGTGGCGGACATCCGGGCTATTGTGCCGGGCGACGCCGCTCCCAACGGCTCGCCGCTGGCCATCCGGCGAGCATTCGAAGTTGCCCGCGTGGTCAAGCTCGGTACGCGCCTCACGCAGCCGTTGGAGGCGACGTTCCTCGACGCATCGGGCAAGGCACGCCCGTTCGTTTGCGGCCGCTACAGCCTCGGCCTGGACCGCCTTCTTGCGGCCATCATCGAGTCTCACTACGATCAGGACGGCATCCGGTTCCCGGTCGGCGTTGCTCCGTTTGATGTGCTTATCGTGGCCCTGGACGTCCGCGACGAGCATGTGCTCGCAACGGCCACCAGACTGTACGACGAACTGGCCCGGCACGGCCTCGATGTCCTGCTCGACGATCGCGACGCCCGCCCGGGTTTCAAGTTCAAAGACGCCGACCTGGTCGGCATCCCGGTGCGGTTGACCGTGGCGGCGAGGGCTCTGGCCGAGGGCAAGGTGGAATTGAAGATGCGTGGCGGCCAACTCGAGAAGCTGGACCTCGATGCGGCCGTCCAGGAAGTCGCGAACCGGCTGGGTTTGACCCGGGCCTCTGGCCTGTGAATCTTCAACGTGGCACCGGCGTTCCGCCTGTGCGTGTCGAATGCAAGGGTCCCCGCAAGACAGGAGGTGCTCCCATGCGTAACCGGCAGAAATGGCTTTGGATCGTCACAGGCGTCGGCCTGTCCGTTCCCTGGGGGGTAGCTGCCGAACAGAGCTTGAAAGGGGTCAACCTGGCCGGCATGGATGGCTGGGACATCGTGTTGGCCGAGGACGCCACTCCCAGCGAACAGTATGCGGCCGAGGAGCTTCAGGCCTTCATGGCCCAGTGTGGCCGCAAGCTCCCGATCGTCAAGGACGCCAGCCGACCCGACGCGCACGTTTTCGTGGGGGCAGGCAAGGCGATGCAGGCGGCCAAGGTCGGGTTCAGCGTGGAGGGTTACGGCCCCGAGGATCTTCGGATTGTCATCCGCGACAACAACATCGCCATCGCCGGCGGACGACCGCGCGGCACGCTATACGGCGTGTACGTCTTCCTGGAGGACTATGTGGGCGTGCGTTTCCTGACCGCCGACCACACGTACACCCCGCCGATTGGCGAGTGGCGGGTCGTCGGTCCGGTGGACCGCTTCTATCACCCCGAGCTGCGCTTCCGCTGGAGTTACTATGGCGAGACCAATAGCAACCCGGTCTTCGCCGCCCGGCGCCGCTGCAATACCACCACGGAGGATGCGAAACTCGGCGGCAAGACTGGCTTTGGGCTGATCTCCCACTCGTTCGGCGCCCAGATTCCCTCCGCCAAGTACGGCAAGGAGCACCCTGAGTACTTCGCCATGATCGACGGCAAGCGGCTCGTTCCGGCCTCCGGCAATGACTGGGCCGAGACCGAGCCCTGCCTGACCAACCCCGAAGTTCTCAAGATCGTCACTGCAGCGGTCCTGGCGGAACTCAAGGCCAATCCCAAGCGCGAGAACATCTCCGTCTCGCAGAACGACAATGACAAGTACTGCCGCTGCCCCGGCTGCAAGGCCATTGACGACCGCGAGGGCACACCGATGGGCTCGCTGTTGACGTTCGTCAACGCCGTGGCCGACGAGGTTGCCAAGCAGTATCCGAACGTCAAGGTTGGCACGCTGAGCTACTGGTACACCCGCAAGCCGCCCAAGACGATCAAGCCCCGCCCCAACGTGCAGATCCAGCTCTGCAGCATCGAGTGCTGTGTCATGCACCCCATCACCGACCCGAAGTGCCCCAAGAACGCCGAGTTCTGCCAGGACATGGACAACTGGGGCAAGATCTGCCCGGACATCTCCGTCTGGAACTACAACACCAACTTCAGCAACTACCTGCTGCCCTGCCCGAACCTTCGGGTCATAGAGCCCAACATCCGCTATTTCGTCGGCCACTCGGCCAAGGGCATCTTCATGCAGGCCGGCGGAGACGCCCGCGGCGCCGAGATCTCCGATCTCCGCAACTATCTCATGAGCGGCCTGCTCTGGGATCCCAACAGAAGTGGCCAACAGCTCGTCAACGAGTTCCTCGACCTGCATTACGGGAAGGCGGCCGAACCGATTCGCGGATTCCTCGCTCTGACCCACAACAACGCCGCGGCCAAGAACCTGCACCGCAACTGCTTCGGCCAGGCCAAGGATTACGGCATCGACGAGGCCATCGCCCAGGCCGGCCTGGAGGCCTTCGCCGCGGCCATCAAGCTGGCCGACGACGACACCATCCGAGCCCGCGTCGAGAAAGCCTCGATCTGCGCCTGGCGGGCGGCTATCGAGCCTTGCTGGTACGCGTCCGAAGGGAAGCTCGACACCGCGCTGGCCGAACGCATGAGGCCGATGGTCAAGACCCTGTTCGAGCTGTGCGCCAAGCACGGGGTAACCATGACCAATGAAGGGCGACCCGTCGGCGACACGCTCAAGCATCTCAAGAAGGTCTTTGGAATCCCCGAGTCGGGTAGCTTCTAGGGCCGATGAACGACCGCATGTGCTTCAAGTTAGCCATGGGCCAGATGCTGGTGGAGGGCGGAAGGCCTGAGGCGAACCTCGATCGGGCCGAGGGGATGATCGCCCAGGCCGGTCGACAGGATTGTGCGTTTATCGTGCTGCCCGAGTGCCTGGACCTGGGATGGACCCATCCGACGGCCCGCACACTGGCCGAGCCGATCCCTGGCCCGCGTGCGGACCGGATTGCCTCGGCCGCCCGTCGAGCCGGTGTGCACGTCGTTGCCGGCCTGACCGAACGGAACGGTGACCGCGTCTACAACGCCGCTATTCTGATTTCGCCCCAAGGCACGATCCTGGCCAAGCACCGGAAGATCAACGAGTTGACGATCGGACACGACCTCTACGCGACCGGCGACATTCTATCCGTTGTCGAGACCAGTTGCGGCGTTGTCGGCATCGATATCTGTGCGGACAACTTCGCCGACTCCCTGGTCTTCGGCCACGCCCTGGCCCGCATGGGCGCCCAGGTGATCCTCTCGCCCAGCGCTTGGGCCGTGCCCGCCGACCATGACGAAACGAGCCAGCCGTGTACCATGCTGTGGATCGACTCGTATTCCACTTTGACCCGGCTCTATGACCTCACCGTGGTCGGGGTAAGCAATGTCGGATGGATCACCGGTGGACCCTGGCGTGGCCGCCAGTGCATCGGCTACAGTCTGGCCATGGGCCCCGGCGGCCGGATCATCGCCCGCGGGCCCTACGGCCACGATGCTCAGGCCCTGGTTGTCGCTGAGATCGAGCTCCAACCACCGATCGGCCGTGGCACGGAAGTGGCCGCCGTGCTCAAGGCCCGAGGCTACAGCGGCCCGTGAACCCGAGCTTCCCCCCGCCGCCGTGCCCCGCCGATCCCGACCTTGGGCTGAAGGGTCTTGGCACAGGTTCGCCGTGCAGGATAGTCAGTGATTCTGTAATCCGGGTCGTTTCAGTGGTTGTCCCGGTTAGCCGATTACTGCCTTACCGGAACGACTGCTGGCGACCCGTTCTCGGGCGGTGGCCGAGGGTTGACGGTTCGAATGGTTCTGCTAGACTGGAGTTACTTGGCGTGATGGCCAGGATGGATGTGTGTCCAGCGAGCTTTCTGGCGTCCGATTCCCCGATAGCTCAATGGTAGAGCACCCGGCTGTTAACCGGGTTGTTGTAGGTTCGAGTCCTACTCGGGGAGATCCTAAATCCTTATTCTCACGTCAGTTGCATGTTCTTGTTGTAGCACCCGAGATGCACTTCAGGCCCTCTTCTCACCTGCCAAAACAGTAGATACCGTTTTGCGCGGGCTGCAGATCGGGCCATCCTCCCTCCTTCAAAGCGTTGTTCTGAAATGCTTTGCGCGCAAGAAGCCGAACGAACAACAACCCGGAAGGGCGCCTGGGTGTCGTTGGTTCGGCTGGACAGCGTGGATCAGCCTCGGCCGGTCCACTCGCCAGATCCCATCATGGCCTCAGGACGCGAGACGCCCACACGTAAGGCGTGCTCACTGGATTGCACGATCGCGCCCGTGCGTATCGTCTGGCCCATGGTCTCCGTTCGCTGAGCAGGTTCTGCGGTTACCACGTTCCCGCCGGTCTTGCCTGCTCGACTGCACACCCGTAAGTTACCAACTGAAGATCGTCCAAGTGCGGTCGCCTCGCAGGGGAGAAGTGTGCGATGCCGCGATCACAATCCGTCGAACGACAACTGACGCTCAAGGATCGATTGTCACGTCTGACCTACGCACAGGCCTGTCGCCTGCTCGGGGAGGACGGCGCACGCATCATCCGCAGCGGAGCCAAGCACGAAATCGATATCGCCCAGCATGTGTACCTTCGCGGGGACCTGTTTCGCCTGAGACTGCCCGAAGCTGTGGTGACCATCACGCTGTCGGCGACAGCGCCCAACCGCCTGCAATACAACTGCACGTCATGCAGGACGGTTTGCGAGCACGTCGGGGCGGCGTTCGGCCTCATTCTCGAGGAGAAGACGGTGTTGGGGCTAGCGGCGCCGCCGGGGGAGCGCACGCCCGTCGAGAGTCTCAGCGAAGAAGAACTTGTCAGGCGGGCGATTGAGGAACGCCTGGAACGTGCGCGGGCCGAACGGATGCGAATCCGCCCGGTGGACGGTGATCGCTTGTGGACGGACTACCTGGTCACGAATGTGATGTCCGGCAAAACCTACCGCGTGGCCCTGCGCGGCTGGGAGCCCGGCGACTCCTATTGCTCATGCCCCGATTTCCGCATCAATACATTGGGCACGTGTAAACACATCCTGAAGGTCCACCGATATGCCAAGGCAAAATATCCCGCCAGCGTCCTGAATCGGCGATACCGCCAGAGCGAACTCGCTGTTCACCTGCTGTACGGCAAGGAGACGGAGCTGCGACTGCTCGTGCCCGAGGCTCTCGATTCTGAAACTGCACGGATCATCCAGCCACTCCGGAATCGAGCCATCGAGCATGTTGGCGACTTGGTGGGGCGGCTACAAAGACTGGCCGCCCTGGGCCGTGAGGTCACGGTCTATCCTGATGCTGAGGAACTCATCAACCGTCGCCTGTTCGCGGACAGGATCGCTTCGAAGGTCGCGGAGATTCGGAAGAATCCCAAAGCCCACCCGCTGCGCAAAGAACTGCTGAAGACCGAACTCTTGCCCTATCAAATGGACGGCGTGGCCTTCGCGGTGGGAGCGGGCCGGTCGATTCTGGCCGACGACATGGGTTTGGGCAAGACGATCCAGGGCATAGGCGTGTCCGAGTTGCTCGCGCGGGAAGCGGAGATTTCCAGGGTATTGATCGTCTGCCCGGCCTCCGTGAAAGCGCAATGGCGCAGCGAAATCGAGCGTTTCTCATACCGTGACTGCCAGCTTGTGTTGGGCAGCGCGCGTGAGCGGGTCCGGCAATATGAGAATCAGTGCTTCTTCACCGTCTGCAACTACGAGCAGGTTCTGCGGGATATCCTGGCCATCGAGCGGGTCCGGTGGAACCTGATCATTCTGGACGAGGGCCAGCGGATCAAGAACTGGGAGGCGAAGACCAGCCGAGTCATCAAGGGACTCAGATCGCCATTTGCCCTCGTGCTGTCCGGGACGCCGCTGGAAAACCGGCTTGAGGAGCTCTACTCCGTGGCTCAGTTCGTCGACGATCGCCGCTTGGGGCCCGCCTTCCGTTTCCTCAACCGCTATCGGATTGCGGACGAGGACGGGAGAGTGCTCGGGTACGGTAATCTTGCGGAGTTGCGGGCGAGGCTCGCCCCGATTCTGCTCCGCCGCACGCGCGCCTCAGTCATGCAGGAGTTGCCGCCGCGATCGACAGAAATCGTCCGGGTCACCCCCACCGGGGAGCAGCTCGAAATACATGATGGCAGTCTGTACATCGTGAGGCAAATCGTCAAGAAGGCATACATTAGCGAGATGGATCTGCTGCGGCTGCGCAAGGCACTGCTGGTCTGCCGCATGGCCGCCGACAGCACGACGTTGGTCAACAAGGAGAAGCCGGGCTATTCGAGCAAGCTGGAGCGTCTTGACGAGCTCCTTGAGCGGCTCCTGGCCGAGCCGGACCGCAAGATGATCGTGTTCTCCGAGTGGACGGGCATGCTCGACCTCATCCAGCCGCTGCTGTCCAAGCGCGAGGCCCGCTACATCCGGCTCGACGGATCGGTGCCGCAGAAGAAACGGCAGCAGATCGTGCACACTTTTCAGCGGGAACCGGATTGCCGGGCGATCATCATGACCAACGCCGGGGCCACCGGCCTGAACCTGCAGGCGGCCGACACGGTGATCAACGTGGACCTGCCCTGGAACCCCGCCGTGCTGGAGCAGCGCATTGGCCGCGCCCACCGCATGGGCCAGAAGCAGCCGGTGCAGGTCTTTGTCCTGGTAACCGAACAGACCATTGAAGAGGGGATGCTGAGGACGTTGAGCCTCAAACACGATCTGGCGCTGGCTGCCTTGGATGTGGACTCCAACGTGGACGCCGTGCACTTGGCCAGCAACGCGGAAGACCTCAAACGGCGGCTCGAGGTGCTGTTGGGCCGCAAACCTGACGCGCCGGTGGACGAAAGCGAGAAGGCGAGGAAGTCGCAGGAAGCAGATCGTTTGGCCAGGCGCGAGAAGATCGCAACGGCCGGAGGTCAGCTTCTGGCCGCCGGTTTCACGCTGCTGGGCGAACTGCTGGGGACAAAGGGTGCAGCCGAGCCGTCACCAACCGTCACCGAACAAATCAAGAGGCACTTGGCCGACTGCATTGAGCGCGACGAACAAGGCCGTTCGAAGCTGAGCGTGTTGCTGCCGGACGACTCTCTTCTCGACCGCATCGCCGAAACCCTCTCCCGGTTGGCCAGGGGCACTTGACCCCAGATCCTCCGCTATTGAGTGCTGAAAACGACCGGGTTTCGGGAACCGGCCGGCCGTTCCTGCGTCCAAAGGGCGGGACCAACCGAGGTCGGCAACCGATGGCGGGGTCAGCATCGGGAACGCCCGCTCAGCGGGCAGGAGATCCGGCCATGACGAAGAGAATGGTACCGCACGCCGTGGGAGCGTGCCTGGTGGCGATGGTTAGTACAGCGAGCGTGTGGGCGGAGACCGCCGCGGCGGAACGTAAGTCGCCGAAACCGGGGCAGCCCTTGAACGCCGACGCGATCAGCGTGGCGAAAGGCAGCGCCGCGTTCGGGCTGGATCTATACGCCCAGTTGCGGGCGATGGACGGTAACCTGGCATTTTCGCCGTACAGCATTTCGACGGCCCTGGCCATGACCTACTCGGGTGCCGGCGGCCAGACGGCGGAACAGATGGCCCGGGTGCTTCATTTCGAGCCGGCGAAGGGCAAGATACCCCCGGCGTTCGCGGATTTGGCGATGTCGCTGTACACGGCCGGCAAGGACACCCACGGCAGCCTGGACATCGCCAACGCCCTGTGGGGTCAGCAGGGAGAGCAGTTCCTCATTCCGTTCCTCGCGAACAACAACGAGTTCTACGGCGCGGGCTTCAAGCAACTCGATTTCGCCAAGAGCATCGAGCAGGCCCGGCAGGCCATCAACGCCTGGGTGGCCGAGAAGACCAAGGACAAGATCAAGGAGCTCCTTCAGAAGGAAGATGTCGACGCATCGACCCGGCTGGTGCTGACCAATGCCGTCTACTTCCGCGCGGACTGGGTGTCCCAGTTCGCCCCGAAGCTCACAAAGGACGCCCCGTTCTGGCTGGACGCGAACCGGAAGGTCAACGTGCCCATGATGCACCAGGATGCCAGGTTCCCGGTCGCGACCGTGGGGGACGAACTGAGTCTGATCGAATTGCCGTATGTGGGAAAACGGCTGAGTCTGGTTGTGTTGCTGCCGCGGAAGAAGGACGGACTGAGCGGGCTGGAGAAGTCGCTCGACGCGGACAAGCTCGCGGGTTGGATCGAGCAGACGAAGCCCACGCCGGTTCGTGTCTCGCTGCCCAAGTTCAAGATCAGTACACGGTTCAACCTCTCGAAGACGCTTGCGGCGATGGGCATGGCGGATGCGTTCGACGCCGCGGCCGCCGACTTCTCCGGCATGAACGGCAAGGTACACGACCTGTGCATCTCCAACGTGATCCATCAGACCGAACTCGAGGTCTTTGAGCAGGGAACCGAAGCGGCCGCGGCGACGGCCGTGACCATGAAACGCGACAGACGGAGCGAGGCCGAGTTCACCGTCGACCATCCGTTCCTGTTCGTTCTCCGCGACAGGGAGACGGGGAGCATTTTGTTCATGGGGCGAGTGGTGGATCCGAAGAGCTGATCCGGGAGCCGCCCCGCGGCAGTGCGGAGACTGGCGAGGACTCAGGATCGAGCGGCATGAAGACTCCTACAGGAAGGTGCTGTCCGAAACCTACCATCGCCTATACGCAGCGTATACGATCGCATTGTGCCTTCCAAGAGCGGTTGGGAGTACACCCGTTGGCCGAGGGCCATTCGACGACCGCGGGAT
Source organism: Phycisphaerae bacterium (assembly GCA_018003015.1). NCBI lineage: Bacteria > Pseudomonadati > Planctomycetota > Phycisphaerae > Phycisphaerae bacterium. Next base: position 54,980 of record JAGNEZ010000001.1, read on the forward strand.
TCTTGGGCGACGACCAACACCCAGTCCTTCTTTCGCCCCTTCGGGGCTTGTACCCTCTTTTTAACCTATAAAAGGGGCTTTAGCCCCTGGCTACAGACCATTGCCCCTTCGGGGCAAGGAGGCAAGCCTCATTCGCGGCCGACTACTTGGCGAGGGCGGCGCGCGGGGCTGCACGGGTCTCTATGTTGTTCCGCGGTAAGTCAAACCGGTCTCGATCGTCTAATATGGACGCTGATGTCGAACACTCCGGCGATCCCAGTGGACCGCACGACCAGCCCCGCCGAGTTTGACGAGGAACGGCTCGTTGAACGATTCGTCGCCCGCGATATTCAGAAGCTCTGAACACCCAAATGGGCTTTATAGCCATCTCCAGCTGTTATGCAATAACGAGGTTTTCCTGCTCGGGGAGGTTTGAACTTCTTTGTGGAGCCTCGATGCCTGGCGGTGTCAGGCACGTTCCCTCTGATGCCTAACGTACCATCCGCCAAGGAGTCATCATCGCCCGCCCTGTCGCCGGATGGAGCCGAAGAAGGGCAAGTCGATGCCAGGCGGTGCTCTGCGGTGGAAGCCGTTTGGCCCAGCTCGTCAGTGAACTCGATGCCGGCGGCCATGTGGTCAGGCACGGGCTGCCGACATAGCCGAGCCGGGCGTCACTCGGCAGGCAGAACTAACCGGAAACCAGAGGTGATATTCCGCCAGGCCGGCGAGGTGTTGTTACGATCCGCCACCGTGCAGAACATGGCGGCGTATTCCCACGAACCACCGCGGATCACGCGAAGCTGATCCACCGTATACCAACTCTCGGTCCACTCCAGAACATTTCCACTCATGTCGTAGCAGCCATAGTAGCTCTTGGCGTCATTCCGGCCGTTCGTTCCGTTGTAGTAGCCCACGGGAGTGGGTCCGCCCACACAGGCACCGGCGCCCTCTGGGTGGTAGTTGCACCACAGACAGTTGATCACGTCCTGGTGGAAGCCGTATCTGTAGAGCTTCTGCTCCTCCGGATCCCAACCCGCAGCCTTCTCCCATTCCTGCTCAGTCGGCAGTCGGTAGGCACGGCCCTCAGTCTGACTCCGCCACGCGGCGAAAGCGGTGGCATCATCGTAACTCACCCATTGGATCGGGTAGTTGGCCTTGCCGGCCTTGACCGTGTAGGAGTAGCTGCCCTTCGAGCCGATCTGGTCGATCTTCATACCGGGGTAATAGTGGGCCCCCGTCTTGTCGACGTTGTTCAGGAACTCGCAGTACGAGGCGTTGGTCACCTCGTATTGATCGATGAAGAACGTCGCAAGGTAGATCGGCGGTCCGTTCTGGTAATTGAACTCGCCGGCTGGAACCAGCACCATGCCGGGTGGAATGACGCGGACATTCACCGTCAGATTCACGGCACGCGCCGTGTTCCCGCGGGCGTTCGTGGCGTTGGTCAGAGTCAAGGTGTCGCTGTAGCTGCCCGCAGCCAATCGGCTCGCCTCGGCGTTGAACCAGATCTCCACAATGTCCGAAACCCCAGCGGCAAGCTTGCCGCTGGCTCTCGAAAGGGTGACCCACGCCTGAGTCTTCTCCGCTGTCCAGCTGATGGGTCGGCCGCCGATGTTGGACAGGGTATAGGTCTTACTGGCCGGTGCGAACGGGCCTCCTTGATCGCCCGCACCGACGAATCCATCAGACTCGGCCACCGACAACACACCCGGCGGACGCCGCGGTACAAACCGCAGTTGGAAGATGCCGAAGTCGGATTGGTCCACGTCGCCGTCAACATCCAAATCCCAATCGGCGCATTTCTCACGATATGGAATAACAGGCCCTGAGAAGCAGGCCACGAAGAGTTCGAAATCCTGGATTCCGGTGGGAGGACAGCCATTGGCGTCAACGCTCACCCAAGGATACGTGTTCGGGCACGCATCAAGGCAGTCGGGCACACCATCACCGTCTTCGTCTTCGTCTGATACGCTGCAGCCGCATTGGCCGGGTGCAACCTTAGCCGGATCGGCAGGACACTCGTCTGCGCAGTCGGGCGTCCCGTCAGCATCGGTATCGACGTCGGAAACGTCACAGCCACACCGGCCGGGCGCAACCTTGGCCGGATCGGCAGGACACTCGTCTGCGCAGTCGGGCGTCCCGTCAGCATCGGTATCGACGTCGGACACATCGCAGCCACATTGGCCGGGTGCAACCTTGGCCGGATCGGCAGGACACTCGTCTGCGCAGTCGGGCGTCCCGTCAGCATCGGTATCGACGTCGGGCACGTTGCAGCCGCACTGGCCGGGTGCGGTTTTGGCCGGATCAGCAGGACACTCATCTACGCAGTCGGGCGTCCCATCGCCATCCGTGTCGACCTCGGACACGCCGCAGTCGGGCGTCCCGTCGCCGTCCGTGTCGACCTCGGACACACCGCACCCGCATCGGCCGGGTGCAACCTTAGCCGGATCGGCAGGACACTCATCTACGCAGTCGGGCGTGCCGTCAGCGTCTGTATCGACGTCGGAAACGTCACAGCCACACCGGCCGGGTGCAACCTTAGCCGGATCGGCTGGACACTCGTCCACGCAGTCGGGCGTCCCATCGCCGTCCGTGTCGACCTCGGACACGCCGCACCCGCAAGCCCCGGGTTCGGTCTTGTCAGGATCATCCGGGCACTCATCATCCTGCAGCAGACTGGAATGCAGTCGGATCCAGTTCACCGTGCAGGAAGCTGCCCCGGTCGCGTCCGGGGGGTTCTGGGTGATGTCGAGCGGCTGATCGCCAAGGTACACCTCCAATCCGAGCCCCGTCGGCTTGTAGAAGGTCAAGCCCATACACGCCTCCGAAGTCAGCGACACCACTCCCAGAACGCCATCCGTGAAGGTCGGATCGATGGTGACGCGGTAGATGCTGGCTCGGGGCTGGGTGAGGCGGTATGTCACCTGGTTCTGGACCAGGCTATAACGCAGCATCCGCGAAAGCCCGGCCACGAAAATGCGCCCGGAGTGGTGGCGATCGGCCAGGCGGCGGAATCCTGCGTAGGAAGCCGCCAGCCGAGCGGGCGTGAAGCCAATGTAGCTCTCCATGCTCGGGTTGTAGGCATAGTACTCGAGGTGCGCATAGGCGATGGCCAGTGCCCCCCGAGCCTCCAGGTTCTCGAGGATTCGCTCGTCGAAGTAGTCGGCCATGTTCCAGAAACAAGAGGCGGAATCATAGCCGCACCGAATCAGGTAAAAGTGAACGTTCTGGGCGCTCTGGGTAATCCGGAACTGATTCTGAGGCCCAAGGGTCAGCGTCCAGACACCGCCAACATGCTTGGCATCAGCCAGGCAGGCATGGCCGACCTCATGTGTGCTGCTGGACCAGATCAGCACGCTATCGGCGGCTGACCAGGCATAGCCGGGCATCGCGGCATCGGACACCGTCAGTGTGGCGTAGGTGCCGGGCACAACGGCCGCGAGGCCATCGTCCGCGACCCTGCACAGAATCCGTGCGGCGAATCGAGGGAAGACGTAACCTCGTTGCCCGTCGTCATAGGTGTAAGGTTTGCACGGCGGGTTGCGGCTCTCCGACCAGTCTGGCACGGCGAAAAGATAGGCGGAGTTGAGTCCGCTGGGGTTGCCGGCGAACCAGCTCCAGATCCCGCTTCCAACCTGCCTGGTGAGGTGCCAATGATACTCCGGTGCGGGCGTCGTCCCTCCGTTGTCGCCCGCCTGAATCGTCGCGGGTCCGACGTTGTGGGTGTTCTCTCCGTCGCCGTGATTCACCCAGACCGGGGGCAGACTCAGGCCGTGCTGGGTCAGGTCCCCGATGAACGCGGAGGCGTACTCCGGCCGAAAGATGGGGCGATAGTCCGAAGTGCTCCCGAAATCGCCGTATCCATGCAGGCTGTCAATGAGGCCGTCCCAAATCAACTGGCGAATGACGGCGGCGTCGGCTGTCTTCTCCTTCAGCACGGGGGAGAAACGATCCAAAGGTTCGTAGTATGAGAAGGCATTCTCTTGTCCCCAGCCGGCCCGATAGCCCTTGCCCACGAAGGCCCAGATGCTGAATGTTGTTTCCATATCCAGCCCTGCTCCATGGACCGGATCGGTTTGGTCGGTGTTGAACCAGCGCAGTAAACGGATGTACTCCTCGCGGTTCAGCAGGCTATGGTTATCGTGAGCAATGGCGAAGGCCGCGGAATAAGGAAACGGCCAGGAGCGAGGAACAGGCCTGGACGCGCTGGTTCGCGGCGCCGAGAACGATATGGGCAGCCACGGGGCAAGATCGAAGACCGGATACCGGCCGGTGGAAGACTTGCACGCGGTCGCGGTCAGCAGTCGGCCGGAAGTGTCAGTGATTGCCACCGCGTTGTCTGCCCATTGATTGACTGATCGTCCGCTGAAGGCGAACCAGAACTGCAGATCGCCCGGAAGACCCAGGTCGGAGGGTATCCTGCCAACGTCTGACATGCCGGGCAGTAGTCCTTGGAAGTCGGTGGCGGTCACAAGGTAGTTGTGCCACAGGCACGGTGCCGCAATCCCGCCATCCCACATGTAGGTGCTGGCCGCGTTGGAGCCATGCCCGATCCTGGCTTCGTCACCGCCGGTCACCGGATTCGCCGCGGTTGTCAGGGTCTTTGTCTGGAGAGGGTAACTACTCGGTTGATAGGTGACCCCGTCCGGCCCGGTGAGCCGTTGATGAAAAAACGTCGCCCGGTGGGCCGTCGCGTCATAGGCAACTGCGACCGCGATCCAAGCGTTGTCCTCGACCGGGATGCCCGAATCAAGCGCGGTGACCGAGTCGAGCCAGAAAGTCAGTCGCCGCGTGGAACTGGATTGGCCCATCGCATAGCGATAGCAACTGGGACCGCCGGTGGACAGTACATAGCTTCCGCTGCCGCTGTTGGCGAACCGCCGCACGATAGCGAACATGCTCACGTTGGTGTACGGACTCGAGGGTCCCTGTGGGCCCAACGACAGATAGTTGCAGTTCGAATTGCTCAGCAGGATGGACGCGTCGGCTGGCTCCACCGGGTCACCCTGTGCCGGTGAGACCACGGTCATGGCGAACGCTAGCCAGGTGCCCAGGACTGCAGCCCGCAAGCGACACCGGAGGTGGCCAAGATCGCGAGTAGGAATCACCGCGCAGGTACAGAATGCCATAGAGGGTACCCCTCATGCCTATCTCACTAAGATGTGGCGCAGGACAGCCACTTGAATGAGATGTGTCGCGAGATGCTGTCCGGCGTCGACCCGCCAAGCCTCGTTCATTGTACGAACTCTCCCCCTATCGCGTCTAGTGTCCAGTGCCCAAACCACATGCCCAACGAACCGCCGGGTGTCCTCCTCAAACGAGGCGTTCTCTGCAACGCTGCCCCAGCGCCCGAGAGTGTGATGCTAGTGTTCGCGAGCCCCTCGAGTTCGTTTCCGGCAACGAGCCTGGTGGAGTTGGGATGGGCCAGGCTGGCTGCCCGTTTCCGGGAGGATTCAGCGCGTGCCTGTCACGGCATCTCCGAACAGTCTGATCAGCCGCCGAGAGTTGGACGCGCGGCGAAGGGCCTGGGGACGGCCCCAATGGTCACAGGGCGCCGGGATATCCGTGCGGCCCCTTCTTCTCCCAGGTGGCCAGATAGAGGCGGATGAAGTCCCGGTCGCCTCGCAGGGGGCCGGGATCAGTGCATTGTTCCCAGGTCTCACCCGCGGCGGCTCTCATCTTCTTGGTTGTCCATCGCCAGTACTCGGAGTGGCCGTCGGCAAAAGCCATGACCGTGCCTTTGGTGTGGCGACCGGGGATCGGGTTCCACAGTTGAGGAGCATCATAGTAGATCGCCCAGAGGAAGTCGGCATCCTCGGGGAAATGGTCCAGAAAGACGATGCGCGACGACGGCCTCGCGATGTGGCCGATATTGCGGGGAATCCGCCCGTCAGCGTATGCCCCCGTCCAGGCGGTCCAGTTCTCAAAGGTGTTGGTCGGCGTCGACGGGTTCATCGCGATGGTCGTGCTGTAGGTGAGGGTCTCATAGCCCTTCTTGACGGCCGGGCAATGATAGGAGTCTACGTTGCGGACGTACTTGAACAGGGCGCCTTCCCTGATGCCCTTCGTGAAAGCAGCCGCCGAAAAGGTGGCGGGATTGCGCTGGTCCCAATTCCCGTATTGCTTGACCCAGCCCTGGTTGTCCACCCAGTAGGCGGCCACCCCACTCACCAGGTTACCCCTGAAATCCGCAGCATAGATCGTCCAACCCAGGCCTAACTGGTGCGTGTTACTCTGGCAGACGGCACGCATGGAGAGCTCTCGGGCACGAGCCAAGGACGGTATCAGGACGGCGATCAACAAAGCGATGATCGTGACCACCACCAGTACCTCGATGAGAGTGAAAGCCCGGCGTCTCATGGTATGCACCTCCAAGACCGGATATCGGCTATCATAAGGCGGAGGCGGAGGATCTGAAACCCCCCACCTCCCGAAGGGCATAAAGCCAACACCGCGTTTTTCACAACTCCTTCCAGATCCTGCACTTACGAAGCCGCGGCGGCGGAGTTCGCGGCGAGAACGGGAATCGGCCAACCCCCAGCAGCCGAAGGAGGCCAAGGGTGGCTCATCTGGCCCCGTGGCGGAGCCAAACCAGGGCTCAGATGGGCGACCGCACTGTGCTCGGCCGCGCCTGTTCGCCGAAAACCACTGAAGGTGAGCTTCCGTTTCCCCATCAACGACCGGCCGAGTCCGTGCATGTCGCGATGGGCGGCAAGCGCTTCCAAGGCACGGCCCGAGGCGACAGGCCAAGACGACCGGAATGGCTGGGCATACCCATACAGCAGCGGCCTGATCGTCGGTGAGCCGGTCAAGACGAGCCGGGAATCGGCTGAGCCTGCATCTCGAGCATCTGCCGGTATCGACCGCTCCGATGCATCAGATCCTGGTGGGTACCCTGCTCGACCACCCGGCCGTGATCGAGGACGACGATCCGGTCGGCGTGCACGATCGTGCTGAGACGGTGGGCAATCACAAAGCTCGTCCGGTCGGCCAGCAAAGTCTCCAGCCCTGTCTGGATCAGACGCTCGCTGTGCGTGTCGAGGTTGCTGGTGGCTTCGTCGAGGATGAGAATGCGCGGGTCGGCCAGCAGGGCCCGGGCGATGGCAATCCGCTGGCGCTGCCCGCCGCTGAGTTTCACACCGCGCTCCCCGATCAGTGTCTGGTAGGAATCCTTCATCGCCGTAATGAACTCGTGGGCATTCGCGAGCCGGGCCGCCTCCTCAATCCCTGCAGGACCGGCGCCGCGGCGACCGTAGCCGATGTTGTCCGCAATGGTCCCGTCAAACAGGAACGTGTCTTGTTCGACAATGCCGAGCAAGCGACGGTAGCTCTCCACCTCGATCTCGCGGAGGTCCACACCGTCCAATTCGATCGCTCCGTTCACCGGATCGTAGAACCGGGCAATGAGATTGCACAGCGTGGTCTTGCCGGCACCGCTGGGACCGATCAGGGCGACGATTTCCCCTGGAGCCGCATCCAGACTCACGTCACTGAGCACCAGCTTGGCCTGGCCGGGGTAGGCGAAGCAGACCCGGCGCAGCGTGAGGCGTCCTCGCACCCTGTCCCGCGGCACCAGGATGGCGCCGGGACGAGCGGGCATCTCGGTCGGTTCGGCCATGAGATCCAGGACCCGATCGAGTCCAGCGAGATTGTTCTGGATACCGGTGGCGCTTTCGGCCAGCGTCTCCAGCGGCGAGAGCAGGGCAACGAGGTAGCCGAGAAACATGACCAGATCGCCCACCGTGAAGGCGTCCACCAGGGCCAGCGTGCTGGCCTGGACACGCTCCATGTCGTCCAGGATTCGCATGCCGCCGTACCACAGCAGAACCGCGGAAGCGGCCGGGATGAGCATCGCCCACACCAGCTGGACGCCGCGCATCCACCACCACGCCAGCAGCTCCTGCCGGATCATCATGTTGGTGTTGCGAACGAAGTGGCCCGACTCGGTTCGTTGGCGGGAGAAACTGCGCACCACACGCATGCCGCCGAACGTCTCCGTGGCGTGGCTGTCGATGTGCTGGCGCGCAGCCCGGACCCCGCGGTAAAGCGGCCGGATGCGGTTGAGCCACGCACTTTGCGTCGCCAGCACGATGGGGATAAGGGTCATGGACCCGAGCAGCAACCGCCAATCCACCCACACCAGAATGACCAGACTTCCGAGCAGCTGAATGACCGCCCGCCAGGGATTGTAGAGCATGGCGAAGATGAGATCGGCAACCCCCCCGGCGTCCTCGCGGAGCATGCTGGCCACGCCTCCGGATTTGAGTTCGTAAACGCGATGCAGGGGCAGGCGGGCGGCGTGATCGAACACCCTGCGGCGAACGGACACCTGCACGCGCTTGGTGACCCGTGTCGCTTGCCACCGGCTCCAGGTGTTGATGACCAGCGCCAGCACGGAAATGACCACCGTGGCGATCGCGACCACGGTCAGCAACATCCGGCGATCAGCAGGCAACTGCAGCCAGGACGGCCACGTCGGCGGGAGAGGATGACCCGCCAGGACATTGTCCAGCACGATCTTCGTGCTGTACAACGGGATCAGCTTGAGCAGGGTCCCCGCCGTCAGGGCGGCCACGGCCAGCCCGATGGTCAGCCTGTGCCCGCGCAGCAGAGAAAGGAACTCGGCGAACAACCGGCCGAAAGACCGATTCCTCTGGTTCGAGCCCCTGCCCGAGAGAAGGACCCTGCGGCTCCGGCGGGATTCCTTGAGCTGCCGGGTGTACTCCTGGTAGCGTCGTCGGCTGGAGTCCATCGCCTCATCATAGCACCGCGCGAACCGAAACCGAACCCGTGCAGCGTCACCACGATCTGGATACCTCTGACACCGCTTCGCGGATGACTCATCTCCAGGGTCTTCACCGCCAAGGCGGAGGGCTTGAACGCGCCCACCGGCGACCACCAGTGGATTAGGTCACATCGCCTTCAAGAGGCCAAGGGTCCGCGAGCCAGACAATGAACGGCCTGGAAACGGTTCTTCCACCGGCGGGCTGCTTCACGGACGCAGTCTCGCCATGGGCGGTCACCGGCCCGTCCTTTCCATTGCCCCATGGCCAGGCCGCCTGACCGCCCCCCACAGAAAACGCACTCCGCCCTGTCGGACCGAGTGCGTGATGGTTCAAACCGCGGCCACGGACACGCTGGGTTGCGGCCCCAGGCAGCGGAGTCGCCACGACCGTCGCCCATGTTCAGCGCCGACGAACCATGGCGCACCACGAGGCCCCGCTCGATGGTCAACGCTCCTTCTGTCAGACGATGTGGGCCGATAGCTCGGAACCATCCCGACGTGACCGGACTAGCCCCCGGCGACGATGGATCTCGTATGCCTCCCGGTCCCAGCCTGTTCAAGGCCGAGACTCAGATCGTCTCGTTTAAAGGTCAGGTTTCCACCGGCCCGACTGGGCCAGCCCAGGTCCTCAAAGACAGCACATTGACAGCCCCACCCATCGACAGCTAGCATGGTGCGGGTACGAACTTCGTGACCGGAGACGGCCGGACACGTGCGTGCGGTTCTGCCCTGATCCGACGGACGTACCGGCCGAGGCGAGCGGCAGTCCACACCGTAGGGGTCCCGCAGGGGTTGGCCCGCCGATGGGTAGCCGTCAGGGGTAACGTCGCTATTGAAGTGCCGGGCGATCGCGCCTGCGTCGACGCGCGACCGGTCGCGCTGTATTCGCAGCCGACGATCTGTACCTAGGAGATACTGTCATGGGCACCGGGGCATTGGGGAGCAAGCTTGACGCCATCTTCTGTCCGAAGTCGATCGCCGTGGTCGGAGCATCGACCCGGCCGGGCACGGTGGGCAACGACATCTTCCGGAACCTGCTTCTGAGCGGTTTCGACGGTTCGGTGTACCCGGTGAACCCGAAGAGCCCGCACGTGTTGGGCGTCCACGCCTACAGGTCGCTGAGCGAAATCCCAGGTGGTGTGGACCTGGCCGTCATGATTGTCCCCTCCAAGGCGGTGATGGACACGACCGAGGAAGCCATCTCCCTGGGCATCAAGGGACTGGTGGTTATCTCCGCAGGTTTCAAGGAAGTCGGCGCCAAGGGCGCGGCGTTGGAGGCCAAACTGACCGAGCGGGTACGTCGGGCGGATGTCCCGCTGGTCGGACCGAACTGCCTGGGCGTGATCAACACCGATCCGAGGATCAAGATGAATGCCGCCTTCGGGCGGAAGATGCCCGCGCACGGCAACCTGGCCTTCGTGTCCCAGAGCGGGGCTCTCTGCTGTTCGGTGCTGGACTACGCCGAGGAACGGCACATGGGCTTCAGCAAGTTCATCAGCTTCGGCAACAAGGCCGACGTGAACGAGATTGACCTCCTCGCTTACTTGGCGAACGATCCTCAGACCGCGGTCATCGCCATGTACCTGGAGGACATCACCCACGGTCGGCCGTTCATCGAAACCGCCCGGGACATCTTCTGGGAGACACGCAAGCCGATGCTGTGCCTCAAGTCCGGTCGTTCACCGGAAGGGGCCAAGGCGGCCAGCAGTCACACCGGCTCCTTGGCCGGCTCCGACTCGGTTTACGACGCGCTGCTCGCTCAGAGCGGTGTGCAGCGGGTCGATACCATCGCGGAGCTGTTCGACTACGCGGCCCTCTACACCACCCAGCCGCTGCCCAAGGGCAAGCGGATTGCGATCATCACCAACGCGGGCGGGCCCGGCATCATGGCCACAGACGCGGCCGTCAAGTGCGGACTCAAGCTCGCCGAAATCACCGAGGAGACCCGCGAGAAGCTCAAGGGCGCCCTGCCCGACTCCGCCTCGCTGCGAAACCCGATCGACGTGATCGGAGACGCCCGCTCCGACCGCTACAAGACTGCGGCTCACGAGGTCCTCAATGACCCCGGGGTAGACATGGGCCTCGTCATCCTGACCCCGCAGTCGGTCACCGAGGTCGAGGAGACCGCGTCGGTCCTCCCGGGCATCCTCAAGGGTATCGACAAGCCAGTGGTCTGCTCGTTCATGGGCGCCCGCGACGTCGCCCCGGGCGTGGCGATCCTGCGGGCGGCGGGTGTACCCAATTACGCCTTCCCCGAAGATGGAGTGAAGAGCCTGGCGGCGGCCGTGCGGCTGGTCGAAAACATGGATATCCCGCGGCGCGAGATGCCCACCTTCACCAACCTCAAGGTGGAGAAGGCCAGGGAACTGGTCGCCGGATGCCTCGATGGCCACCAGGAGCGCTACCTGACTCAGGCCGAATGCCGCCCAATCCTGGAGTGCTACGGACTGCCTCTGCTCAAGAGCGGGACGGCCCGGTCGTCGAGGGAAGCGGCCACGATCGCCACCAGCATCGGCAAGCCGGTAGTCATGAAGGTCATGTCCGCCGACGTGGTCCACAAGTTCGACGCGGGCGGCGTGATCCTGAACGTCAACGGGCCGGACGAGGCCAGGACCACCTACGATAAGATCCACGCCAACGTGAAAAAGGCCGTGCCGAACGCCAGGATCGACGGCGTCCTCGTCGAGGAGATGGCCGGCAAGGGCGTCGAGGTCATCCTGGGTGCCAGCCGGGACGCTCGGTTCGGCCCCCTGATGATGTTCGGCCTGGGCGGCACGATGGTCGAGGTGCTCAAGGACGTCTCCTTCCGGCTGGCTCCGATGTGGCGAATCTCCGCCGAACGCATGGTCCATCACATCCGCTCGTTCCAGGTCCTGGACGGCTTCCGCGGCCAGCCGAAGGCGGACATCGAAGGCATCGTGGACACACTGCTGAGGCTCTCAACCCTGGTGTGCAACCATCCGGAGATCTCGGAAATGGACATCAACCCGCTCATCGTCCATCCCAAGGGCTGCGGCTGCTCGGTAGCCGACAGCCGTATCATGCTCCGCAAGCCGGCGTGAGCCTTGACGAGCCCGTGACGCCACCAGCCTTCCGGCCTCCGACGGGTCGGAAGGCTCTTCCTTGCGCTCGACCGGCCGGTGACCGGATGCTAACATCCGCTTGACGCATGACCCACAAAGACCGGCAGGCGCTGGATTCAACGACATCCGGAGCGAGGCATGAAGAACACGCCGAGTCATTCGCCATCAGCCCTCTGGGATTACCTGATCGTCACCGCCTCGAACGAAATGCAGGCGGCGGCCTACCGGACACAGTTGGCCCTGCGCGGGAGACTGGGCCTGCTCGCCGGCGTCCGAGAAGTCTTGGTCGTTCCGGACCCCGGCGGCAAGCGGGTCGGAAGCGGCGGTAGCACCTTGTACTGCCTCCTTGAGGTGCTGAACCGGTCCATTCCAGGCCCGGCGAGCGGACCTGGAACTTCGCTGTGCGGAGCAGGCACCGAGGATCCGTGCCGCGTGTTCGAGCGGCTGCGGGTGTTGATCGTCCACGCGGGGGGTGATTCCCGCCGGCTGCCGGCCTACGGAGTCTGCGGAAAACTGTTCATCCCCGTGCCGGCAGGCAGCGACTCGTGCCTGCCCGCAACCCTGTTCGACCGGCAGCTGTCGACCTACCTGGCTCTGCCCACGGCGGTCGACGAGGCCGGGCAGATCGTCATCACCTCCGGGGACGTGCTGTTGCGGTTCGATCCCAGCGAAGTCACCCTCGCCGCATCGGGAATGACCGGCCTGGGCTGCTTCACCACGCCGGAGCAGGCGACCGGGCACGGCGTCTTCTGCCGGGACGAGGGCAATGGCGTACGACGATTCCTGCAGAAACCCTCGCTCGCCGAGCAGCAGGCCGAAGGGGCCATCGATACCTACGGTCAAACCGTGCTCGACATCGGCGTCACCCATCTTGACGCCCGAACGGCCGTGAGACTCCTGTCGGTTTTCGGACTGGCCGTCGCCGGCGGTCGGGCACACCTCGCAGCCGACCTGACCGAGATCATCGAGAACCACGGGCTGGACTTCTACCGAGAGATCTGCTGCGCATTGGGCCAGGCAACCCGCTGCGAACAGTACCTGGATTCCGTCCGCCGAGCGGGATCGACCTGGGACATCGAGAGCCTGAAACGGATCTTCGAAGGGCTGCACGAAGTGCCCTTCCGCGTCAACGTCCTGCCGCGATGCGGATTCCTGCACTTCGGGACCAGCCGCCAGATCATCTACAGTGGACAGGCCCTCCTGCAGCATGACCAGGGTACACCCGTCCCCCACACGATTCTCGATGTCACCACCGAGACCGTCGCTGACGGGCAAATGATCGGCGGGAATGCCTGGGTCGAGGGCTGCCGCATCCGGGCCCCGCTGACTCTCGGCGGCGACAACCTGGTCACCGGCGTGGACGTCGACACTCCGCTCTCGCTGCCAGCCGGAGCGTGCCTGGACGTGCTCAGCGGACGCAACGCCGAAGGCCGGGTCGGGTGGTTCGTCCGCTGCTACGGCATCGCGGACACGTTCAAGGAATCGATGGCCGCCGGAGCCACGTTCTGCGGGCGTCCGGCATCGGAATGGCTGGCGGCCGTCGGGACCGGCGCTGACGAGGTCTGGGAGCCCGGCTTGCCGGACAGCCAGCGAACGTTGTGGAACGCGCGCGTCTTTCCCGCCGAGACCGACCCGCAGGGCTGGCAAAACTGGCTGTGGATGTTCGAACCGACCCGAGCGTCCGCCGAACAGAAGGCTCGATGGCGAACAGCGGATCGCTACAGCCTGACCCAGATGGCAAATCTGGCCGACCCGGAAGCGTTCCTCCAACGGCGACTCGACATCCGGGCGGCGCGAATTCGCGGCTCGCTGCGCAGGACGTTCCGCCTGGACAGCGGTTTCTCCGCATCGGACCTGGCCGCCATCCTGCGGAAATCACGCGATCCGGCGGCGTGGGTTGCGGCCGTGCTGGCCGAGGCCCAATGGCATCACGACGGGGCCTCACGCGGGTCGGGCGGCCTCGAGTCGCTCGTCTTCCCGCGCGTCGTTCACACCCTGGGCAGCGCCCTGGAGCAAGCGACCGCCGACCCTGGAATCCCGCTGGCGACCGCCCTCCCTTCCCTCGAACAGCAGCTGACGCCTTACCAGCAGGCATGGCTGCAGTCCGTCGGGATGGAGCCGGGGCCGCAGCAGCCGGTTCGCGCGTGGTCCGAGCGCCTGCAGGCCGCGGCGTTCAGGGGTCTGGGCCGGACCATCCTCGCCAGCGGAGGCGAACTGCCACCCCCTCCGCGCCAGGCACTACGCAGCGATGAGATCGTCTGGGGCCGCGTGCCCGCAAGGCTGGACGTCGCCGGCGGCTGGAGCGATACTCCCCCCTACTCGCTCGAACACGGCGGGTGCGTGGTCAACACGGCCGTCAACCTGAACGGACAGCCGCCAATCCAGGCGTATGCCCGCGTGATCCCACGGCCGATGATCCGCATCTCGTCCATCGATCTGGGGGTCACCCTCGAGGTCAGCGACTTGGCGACCCTGCTGGACTACCGCCAGCCGGGCAGCGAGTTCGCCCTGGCGAAGGCGGCCCTGGCCCTCTCCGGATTCTCGCCGGACGCGGCGGCCTGGCCGCCGGGCATCACCCTGCCGGAGATGCTGCGGCAATTCGGCGGCGGGATCGAATTGACCACCCTGGCCGCTATCCCCAAGGGCAGTGGGCTGGGGACATCGAGCATCATGGGAGCAGTGACGCTCGCCGTCATCCAACGCGTGCTGGGCAAGACGCCCACCGAGCGTAACCTGTTCCACGACGTCCTTCGACTGGAGCAGGCTCTGACTACCGGCGGCGGCTGGCAGGACCAGATCGGCGGCTCCGTGGGCGGAGCCAAGATCATCCGCAGCCGAGCCGGCCTGATCCCCGACGCCGCCATCCACTTCCTGCCGCCCGATGTGCTCGACCCGCATCTCAACGGCCGAACCACCCTCCTGTACTACACCGGGATCACCCGCCTGGCCAAGAACATCCTCGAGCAGGTCGTCGGCCGGTATCTGGACCGCAACCGCCACGCCATGGCCACGCTGCACCGGATCCACGCCCTGGCTCCGAGCATGGCCGACGCCGTGTCACGCAAGGACCGGGCGGCGTTCGGCCGGCTGGTCACGACCGCATGGGAGCTGAACAAGGAACTCGACCCGAACTCGACGAATGCCGAGGTCGAGTCCCTGATGGCCCGCGTTCGAAACCACGTGCACGGGGCGAAACTGATCGGAGCGGGCGGCGGCGGATTCATGCTCCTGGTCTGCCGCTCGGCGGGAGACGCGGTCCATCTGCGTCGCGATCTCGAGGACGCGCCCCCTAACCCCCGTGCCCGGTTCTTCGACTTCGCGGTCAATCCCGAGGGCTTGGTCGTGACCGTCTGCTGACCGGCTACAGCCATCTCCGCCGCCGAAAAACGGCAAGCAGAATCACGCTCAGCACGATCATCCCCCCAATGACGATCCAGAACCCGAAAGGATGGTCGACGGGCGGCCAGAGCCGCTTGAAGTTCATCCCGTAGATCCCGGATACCAGCGTCAACGGCAACATGATCGACGCAAAGATGGTCATCAGCTTCACCGTCTCGTTGGTTCTTTGGGACATCGAGGACATGAACAGTTCGCGGGCGCTGACGATCTGCTCGCGGTAGAGATCGATTTCCTCCGCCAGCCGTGTCAGGTGGTCGAGCACATCGCGGAAATACGGCCGGATGTTCTTGCCGATGAAGGAGTATTCACCCCGAGCCAGCTGACCAACGGCCTCGCGCTGGGGGGAGAGGTAACGGCGAACCTGCATGAGCTGCCCGCGAAAATCGGAGATCCGTTCGAGGATGTCGTCCTGGGGATCGAACAGGGCCTCGTCCTCCAGCTTGCCGGCCTCGCTCTCCAGCCGCTCCAGCAGGGGTTGATAGCCGTCAATCAGGCCATCCACGATCATGTGGAGCAAATGGTCCATACCGCGCCCGAGGACGTTCTCCGGATCACGCTGGCAGCGGCTTTGAACAACCTTCAGGGCTTCGAGAGCCTCATGGTGAATCGTGACCACGAAGAGCGAAGATGCGAACAGGGCCAGTTCCCGCGTGCCCAGGAACTCCTTGTCCTCGTTGAGAATCGGGGCGTGCACGACCATGAATATGTAGCCGTCGTAGGGATCGATGTGCGGCCGCTGCTCGCCGTGGAGGCAGTCTTCAATGGCCAGGGGGTGGAGGGAGAAGGCCTCGCCCAGCAGGGCCAGAGTCCACTCATCCGGCTCCTCGATATCCAGCCAGATCTGAGCCTCGGCTTCGCGCAGGGACCTCGCTGCCTCGATCAGCGAGTTGTAAACGTCCGAGGTACCGTCGACATGTCGCACGTGGGCGACGATCATGGTCCCATTGTAGAAAACCCCGGCCGTCCGTAAAGGGCCGACGCGCAGCTTTGACGACCTTGCCCCCCCTGGTTAGAATCGAGCCAACGAGTGTCCATTTCCCTCAAGACAAGGAAGTAGTATGGCTGCCGAATCCGCGTCACGATCGCCGGAAAATGACTCCGGCCCCATCTCCCCCGGGGGATCCGATTTTTCCGCATCCGCGGACGCCAGGAGCGGCGACACCGCTGCCGGCCAGGGCGGAACCGATCTCCGAATCACCGAGCAGAACGCCCGCGCGGTCTTCGAGATGCTCCTCCGCAATATGGAGGCCGCCCCCGGCCGCCCCAAGGCCACCGACCTGCACCTGAACCCCGGCCGTCCCCCAGACTACCGCATCGAGCGGGTCATCCGGAGTGTGAAGTCCAAGCCACTGACCCCCAACGACCTCGGCCTCATCACGACCGCGATGATGAACGAGAACCAGCGGCAACGGTTCAACCGCAACCATTGTATCGACATGTCCTACCACCTGGACCGTAACCGCTTCCGCGTCAACATCGTCGAGTCATTCATCGGACGCAGCATCTCGCTCCGCCGGTTCGACGAGATCAAGGACTTCTCGGCCTACAACCTGCCCAACAACTACATCGATATCGCCGAGGGCCACCGCGGCTTCGTGGTCATGTCCGGATCGACCGGCAGCGGCAAGACCACCTCGATCGCGGCCATGCTCGACCACATCAACCGCAACTTCCACCGCAAGGTGGTCACGATCGAAGACCCCATCGAGTACGTCTACACCGCGAAGAAATCGATTGTGGTTCAAATCGAGATCGGCGAGGACGGCATCCCCAACGAGGATATCGCCCTGCGTAACCTGGTCCGCATGGACCCCGACGTGGGCTTGGCCGGCGAAATGCGCGACCGGGCCTCGCTCGAGGCCGCTCTCAAGACCGCCCAGGCCGGTCACCTGATCTACGGCACCCTCCACTGCGAAGGCGCCGGACAGGCCTTCGACCGCATCCTGGCCTATTACGATGTGACCGAACAGCAGCGAATCCTCGGCACCCTGGCCGACAACCTGGCCGCGATCATTAACCAGCGGCTTCTGCCTTGCCTCAAGCCTGGGATCGACGTCGTTCCGGCCTACGAGATCTTCATGCCGAACCCCCTGACCCGGCGGTACATCCGCGAACGCCGTTACGTCGACGCGATCGCCGAGATGGACAAACCGGCGATGAAGGAAATCGGCTGTGTCACATATGTGGACTCACTCCACCGGCTGGTCACGGAGGAGTGGGTTGACTTCCATCTCGCCCTCGAGCACGCCGGCGACCAGGCCGAGAAGCTCAAGAGCCGGCTCAAGGGAATCGAACTCAAGTAAACCTTCGAGGCCTCATGCAAGCATCGTGCATACTGACTCTGGTGTGGGCGGTCGCCGCTCCGATGCCGGGCGATCGGCTCCCCCCCGCCTCTGCGCCGTCGACTCCGGCCGACGTCCGGATCATGACCTTCAACATCCGCTACGGCACGGCAAATGACGGTGAGAACCGCTGGGAGAATCGCCGAGAGATGGCGTTCGAGATCATCCGCAGGCACAAGCCGGACATCCTCGGCCTGCAGGAGGCCCTGCGGTTCCAGATCGACGAGATTCGCGAGGCGGTACCGGGCCTCGAGGAGGTCGGCGTCGGCCGGGACGACGGCAAGGCGAAGGGCGAGTTCAGCGTCATTCTCTACCGGCGAGACCGCTTCAAGCTAGGCGAGCACGGCACGTTCTGGCTGTCGGATACGCCCGAGGTGCCCGGTTCCAAGCATTGGGGCAACAGCATCACCCGCGTCTGTACCTGGGCCAGATTCCTCGAGGCGAAGGGCGAGAACGCCGACCGGGCCGCCTTGCCCCCGGGACCGGGCTTCTACGTGTTCAACACCCACCTCGACCACCAATCACAACCGGCCCGCGAAAAAGGAATCCGGCTGATCCTGAAGCGAATCGGGGCCCGCTCTCATCCCGAACCGTTCGTTCTGACGGGCGACTTCAACGCGGGCGAGGACAATCCAACCCTCGCCTTTGCCAAGGGCATGATGACCAGCACCGCCCCCGCGGCAGGGCTCTCCGCAACGAGCGCCCAGGCTCGGCTCTGGCCACGACTGGTCGACACGTTTCGCGTCGCCTACCCCGACGAGAAGGTCGTCGGCACGTTCAACGGTTTCGAGGGTCGTACCACCGGAGATAAGATCGACTACATCCTGGTGCCGCCCGGCATCAAAGTCCGCGAGGCAGAAATCATCCGCGACCATCGCGGGGACCGGTATCCATCGGACCATTTCCCGCTCATTGCGACGCTGGAGCTGCGTCCATCCGCCACCCAGCCGGGTGGACGCTAACCGCAAGGCCATTTAGAATCCCGAGGCACGAGTGGGCCTCCGTGCCACCCGATCGAAGCGCCACCCCAACCAGGGGAGACCGTGGCCGCGCCATGCTGAGGCCCCCGGACCGTCGTTTCCTCATAGAGGTCTTCATGCCAGAGAAACTCGTCATCATCGGATCCGGACCCGCGGGTTGGACGGCGGCCATCTATGCCGCCCGGGCCAATCTCGAGCCCCTGGTCTTCGCCGGACGTCCCAAACAGGACCCCGCCACCATCCTGCCGGGCGGGCAACTCATGCTCACCACCGAGGTGGACAACTTCCCGGGTTTCCCAAGAGGCGTCACCGGCCCCACACTCATGAGCTCCCTCGAGCAGCAAGCGGTCCGTTTCGGTACCCGCATCCAGACGGACGAAGGGCAGACGCCGGATGTCTCCAACCCCGACGACGGACATACCTACAAGTACCATGACTGCAAGCGGGTGGATCTGTTCCGCCGGCCGTTCAAGGTCATCGGCGAGGACAACTCCGTCATCGAGACGCACACCCTCATCGTGGCCACCGGGGCAACCGCCAACTGGCTGGGGCTCGAGAATGAGATGCGGCTCGCCCGGACCGGCGGCGGCGTCAGCGCCTGCGCCATCTGCGACGGAGCCCTGCCAATCTTTCGCGGCAAGGAGGTTGCTGTCGTTGGCGGCGGCGACTCGGCCGTCGAGGAGGCGAGCTACCTCACCAAGTTCGCCGGCAAGGTCTACATGATCCATCGCCGTGATCAGCTCCGGGCCAGCAAGATCATGGCCCAGCGCGCATTGAGCAACCCCAAGATCCAGATCCTCTGGAACAAGATCCCGATCGATGTCCTCGGGCAGGACCGGATCAGGGCCCTCAAACTCAAGGACACCGTCACCGGCCAAGTGAGCGATCTGCCCGTCGGCGGCCTGTTCATGGCCATCGGGCACACCCCGGCTACGGCGTTTCTCGAGGGACAACTCGAGCTGGACAAGAAGGGCTACATCAAGCTGGCGGACTCGTACCGCACGACGACCAGCGTCGACGGCGTGTTCGCGGCGGGCGATGTCGTGGACAGCGTCTATCGCCAGGCGATCACCGCGGCCGGCATGGGCTGCAAGGCCGCAATCGACGCGGAGCGATGGCTGGTCGAACACGAGATCGAGTGAAACCCGCAACCATGGACGAACAACTTCCGAATACTGGCCTGAGCCGAACAGTCGACCGCGATAGGGGCAAGCGGTTCCTGCTCGTGGTCGGGCTAATCCTCGAACTGATCATGATGGCGGCCGGCTTGTGGCCGGCCATCTGGCTGATCCTTCGGTTCGGGGTCGGCAGCTCGTCAGTAGCCGTCTGGATCCTGGTTCTCCTGGCGGCCGTCTTCGCCTTCAACTATGGCTATCTCCTGGCACTGCTGGGGTTTCGCATCATCATCCCGTACCCGACCCCCGGACTGCACCAACTGGGTCCGGACGGTCGTCCGCCTCTGGTCTTGCTGGTGTTCTTGCTCAACACCCTGCTGTCAAAAGCCCGATTCGATCCGCCGTGGGCGGCCATGTTCTCATCCGTACTCACCAGGGTCTGGCCCCTCCGCCCTCTCTTCCGCCGGTACTTCGGACCGCATACCTCCTCGACCACGCTCGGCGATACGGTGAAGTTGCTCGATCCCTACCTCGTCGAAGCAGGCAGCAATGTGCAGTTCGGCTTCGACTGCATGATCGCCTGTCACCATTTCGACCATCGCGGCTTCTATCTCGCCAAGGTCACGATCGGCGACAACGCCGTGATCGGGGGGCAGGCCCTGCTGACCGCCGGCGTGGAGGTCGGCCCTCATGCGGTCATCGCGGCCAGATCCTTTGTCCTGCCGGACACGAAGATCGGCGCTCACGAATACTGGGGAGGTTCGCCCGCCCGGAGAGTCCGCGATGTGACCGCCAAGAGCAGTTCCGGCGTCCGGCCACCCGCTCGGCCGGATTCAACTCCACCGTCACCCTGAGCTTCTTCGAGGAGATCATCAATGATCCCGAGAATCGGCGGCTGGCACACCATTCGCAATCTGGCCACGATCGCCACTCTGGCGTGGGTGGCTACCGGCTGCACCGAGCCATTCATCAACAACCTGGACTGGCAAAACAGCCGGCTTCGAGCCACGTGGACGCGCGGCGAGTCCGCCCTGACCCTGTCCAACCGGCAAACCGGCCAGAGACTGGCCATCCCCATCGGCCCTACAGAGCTGGAAATCGACTCGGGCAAGGTCTCGGGATTCGACGGCTCCTCCGCTCGCCCGATGGTGATCCCCGCGATCGTCGGCGAGGTCTGGCGGTTCAGCTGGCCGGCCAAGCCGCTCCCGGGCTCGGGTGCGGCCGTGCGCTGCCGGACCAGCATCGAGCTCGACCGCTCCTCACCCCGGATCGGCAAGCGCGTGGTCATCGAGATCGAACGATCCGACCGGCCGGTCTTGCTGAAGGAGGTCGTAATCGATGCCCTGAGTCTCAAGGGGCTGAATGCCCGCCAGCCGTTCGAGGGCTGGCAAAGCTATCCAGTACTGTGTGATTCGTTCTACGCGGGCGTCGAGTTCCCCGCTGCCCAGGCCGTGGTGCGGAACGACATCGCGAGCCTGTCCTGTAAGCCAGGTGTCCGATTGGCGGCCGGACAGAGCTATCACGCCAAGCCCACCGTCTATGGCGTCTGCCCCTCCGGCCGGAGCCGCGAAGCATTCGAATCCTACATCGCCTCCTTGCGCCCGCTGTCGCCACCCATGCACATCCAGTACAACAGCTGGTGGTCGGCGCCGTATCCCTTCACCGAGCAGCACATGCTGGACATCATCCGTGTGTTCCAGCAACAGTACTACGGACCCCATGGCGGCCCGCTGGACAGCTTCTGCCTGGACATGGGCTGGGCACGCAGTCAGTCGATGTGGCAGATCGACAGCGCCAACTTCCCGCAAGGCTTCCGACCGCTGGCCCGCGAGTTGGGCAGGATGGGAGCCTCCGTAGCCCTCTGGACATCGCCCAGCAGCTGCTACCCCCACGCCGGCGGCCTGGACAGCGAGTGGGCCATGCGAAACGGGTACGAGACGTTCAAGACCGCCAAGGTCGGCGGTATTCGCTATGCCTGCCTGGCCGGCCCAAAATACGCCGCAGGATTCCGCGACGCCCTTGTCAGACACGTTCGCAAGTACCGGATCGCCCACTACAAATTCGACGGCTACCAGCCGATGTGTCCCGAGCGTGACCACGGCCACGAGCCAGGCGAGCTGTCCGCTGAGAAGATGGCCGAGGGCTTCATCGCCACCTGCCAGGCCCTGCGAAAGAGCAACCCGAGCATCTGGATGGAAGCCACGTGCTTCGGATTCAAGCCCAGCCCCTGGTGGCTGGCCCACGTCAACACCGTCATTGGCACCTTCGGCGACGACGCCCCGGGTGGCCGGGTCGCCTGCCCGGTCTACCGCGAGAGCTACACCACCGCCCGCGACTTCTTCAACCTCCAGGGCGCCCGCGACATCCTCATGCCCATCTACGCCCAGGAAGTGCTGGGCATCATCCACCAGACCGCCGAGCCGCTCCAGAACGACGCCGTGGTCTCCGTCCTGCGCGGGCACAGTTTTATCCCACTCTACATCAATCCGAAGCACATGACGCCCAGGCGATGGCGATTCCTTGCCCATTTGATGACCTGGTCCCGCCGAAACGCCGACCTCCTGGCCCACACCAAACCCATCCTGACCGGCGACTGGAACGACGAGAGGAAAACCCGGGTCTGGGAGCAGGATATCCCTCGCGATCCCTACGGCTACGCTCATTTCGATCGTGGTCGGGGCCTGCTCATGGTACGCAATCCCTGGGCCAAACCTCGCCAGGTGGAACTCAAACTGGACGAGTCGCTCGGCGTCGACAAGAACCTCGCCAACGCTCCCATGGCGTGCCTCTATCCCCAATTCGGCCGCTTGGCGGGCTACTTCTCATACGGCCACACCCTGACACTCGAACTGCGACCGTACGAGACTCGCTTGATCGCTCTCGGCGGCTACCAGGAAGCACCGGCCCTGCCGGAAGCCCGCTCGAAGGTGACCGCGGATGCCCTTCAGTCCGAGATCTCCCCGGATCACAGAGTACGCCTGGCGTTCACCGCCGGTGGCCATGCGCCGGACAAACAACTCTGGCTGCTCTGCGAGGCCAAGACGCCTTTCCAGATGCCTGAGTCTCGGGTCACAGCCGGGGGCAGGACGATCGAGGCTCAAGTCAGCGAGTCAGCCGCCGGATGGCGAGCCGGGCGTTCGGCGCCGGGGGGATGGACTTGGGCGATCTTCGATCTGCCCGCCGGCACCACCCGGGTGGAGGCCGAGTTCCAGCCGCAGGATGATGTGCGCGCCTCCGCCTGGCTGATCGGCAAGGAAGCCGTGGACGACGAGCCCAAGACATCCGGACCAATCCCGCCCCCCGAAGAGCGGATTCTTGACGCCGTGGAGATCCTGGCCCCGGTCGCCCTCAGCTGGAACGAGCCAGCCAACAAGGTCAACGTCGCCCTCACGGCAGAGGGCGCCAAGGCCACCGCTTCATCCGTGTGGGCGGCGGAACACACCCCGGACAAGGCGATCGACGGCAACCCAGAAACGAGATGGAACAGCGCCAAGGGGGAGACGGCCGGTGCATGGCTGTCCGTGGACTTCGGCAAACCATTTACCATCAGCACGATCAACTTCAAGGAAGCAGCCGGCGGCCGAATCACCAGCTACAAACTGCAAGTCGGAAGCGGCAATGAATGGAAAGACCTGATCACCGCGGTCAAACCGGCAAAGAGGACGATCGTTCGCCATCGCTTCCCTGCGGTCGAGACAAGCAGAATCCGCCTGCTGGTCGTCGCCGCCACCGAAGTGCCTACCATCTACGAGATCGAAGCGAAATAGCCCGCCCTGGAAGCATCTTGACGCTCAGACCTTTTCCTCCCCGTCTCCAGGAAGGAAACAAAGAGGGCGTCATTCCACCTTTCGGCGTTTCGGCTTTGTCCTTGCTGATTGATGACCACTACCCCTCAGCTCCCGCAGTCTGAATCAACCAAGACGTTCGGGCCGCCAAAACAGCGCTGGAGGAAGCCGAAATCGGATTGATCGACGTCGCCGTCGTTGTCGAAATCTCTGTGCATGCAGCCAGATGCCGCCGGGACTGCCGGACCACTCAGGCACGCCACAAAGTGCTCCACATCATTCCGGTCCACCCGGCCGTCGCAGTCGATATCCCACGGCGGGCAAATCCGCGTAACTGCCAGCCTAGCGACGCCCTCATTGCCGGCCGCATCTCGGGCGGTGATCGTAATCATGTTGCGTCCCGGTTGCAGAGGAATACCTGCGGCGGACCAATCCGTCGTCCCCACGCATGCTCCGCCAAGCGGCCCGCTGGCCCACTCGACCCACGCCGCGCCGACGTCGTCCAAGGCTGTGCCTGACAAATCCACGGCGGCCAAACCGGTCGTGTATTCCGAGTAGACCGTCGGGCTGTCGATGGCGACGGTCGGCGAGATCTGATCCCCGCCCGGATCGATCACCGTCAGAACCACGCGAGCCGGCTCGTACGTGAGCGAGTAACTGCCCGGCCCGGTAACTTGGTCAAATTGACCCGAAATGCCGGCCGCACTCACCACAATGTACCGCTCGCCGGCCAGCTGCGGGGCGGTATGGATCACGTTCAGCGTTCCCGCCAGAACGGCCTGGCCGGTCACCACGACTTGGTCGGCCTGCTGCGTCGGATACAGAATCTCCCCATCGCCCTGCAGCAGATGAATTTGGATCGTGCCATTGCTCCCCTGAGTGAGACTGCCGACAACCAGTCGGCCGATCGAGCTGCCAAACCACCACCCACCGGGGAAGCCGGGGGCAACAATGCCGCCGCTGTTGTTGACATGCCCGGTGATGGGCCCTTCGCCGCAGACCATACCGCCCTGGATATCGAGCGGCTGGAAGTTGCTCAGGCTCGTGGAGTAGCTGGAACCGTTAACTAGTAGCGTCCCGGCCTTCTGGGTGAAGGTGTTTCGCAAGGTAACGCTGGAGGCCATGCTCCAGAGCGATCCGGCGTTGGTGACCGGCAGATCGGTATCGAAAGACTCCGAATCGATGAAGCCCGCGCCGGAATTCGTCAGGCCCTCGCTTCCAGCCCCGCCGTGCCAGATGCCGCTGATGTACATGCGGCCGGTGTTCTTGATGGATCCGGTGAACGCGATCGCCTCGTCCGGGTTCATGTAACCGTCGAGCTCGCCCTGATTGATGACGGTCGCGTTGAGACTGCATCCTGCGTAGAGGCTGAGCATGCAGCTGACCGGAACGACCACGGGAGCCGCAACACTCAAGTCGGCGTACACACCCAGGTGACCCTTCCAGCCCATGTCTAGCGTGGCGATGGAGACGTTGCAGTCTGGATACCCACAACCCCGGTACAGGTTCACGTTGTAGCCGCTCCCCAGGAAAGCCTGATCGGACGGCCCATGGGGGTACGGCAGGTACGTGCAGCCGCAACAGCTCCGCTGCCAGTAGTTGGCCTTCGTGTAAATGGAATATCCTTTGGAATCACGCCCGCATGGCCGGTCGGGAAAGCCATCGACGTAGTCGCCGCCGACCCAGGGGCCCTCGTTATAGGGCTGGACCGCGTTCCAGAAGAAGTCCTCCCCCCGTGCGGGGCCCGCGAGGAGCGAACTCAGAATCAGAAGACCAACTGCCAATGGCGTGCGAAAGGCAAATCGAGCCCGGCATGCGAAGAGCTTGCCCTCGAACGAATACCCCGCCCTTCCCCCCAATGTGCTTCTCATCGACCTCTCCTGTGCTACACCGCTCGCCCCCCGCGCAAGCGTCCTCTCCCACCTATTGTAGTAATTTCCATAGCGAAAAGAAACAAGCCCAGGCTTCGACTTCGACCGACCACATGAAGTACGGCATCGGCAAAACGTGCGTCCAGCGACAGCGGGCTGAATGCTAAACACTAGTCGCTGCCCAGCTCAGCGGAGGCTTCGGAAGAAACGGCTCGACCGGCCGTGGACTGCCGGCACGGTCACGAACTGAGCCGCCATGTTGCCGATCTCGATTACCGAGGCAATGGTGAAAGGCAGAGCGTGGTGCCGTGTGGGTTTGCAGAACCCTCTATCCTCACGCGAGGTGGCCGAGAACGCAGAAGCCAGACGAGGCCGACTCCCATCACGAGGCCATACGCGGTTGCATCCTCACCAGAGTTAACGCGGAAGCAGATCCAAGCCGCGTCGGTCAGCATCCATCCCACAACGCTGAGCAAGATCCAGAGGCTTGCGTGGTGTAGGCGCCGACGGAAAAACCACCACTGCGGCACGCCTATGGACAGCCCGAATCCGCTCAGCCTCACGTTCACACGCCTGTCATCTGAAACCGGCCACCCGCCGCCACATGCGACCGGCAAAGCGCTCGCGCAACGTCGTCTCGTACTTGTCCTGGCGGTACGACTCCGAATCCGGATCGTCCAGCACATACGGAGCATGCCGCAACGGGAACGCCATCGGTTCGGTCGCCATGTCCGCAAACGGTGACGAGGGATCGGCGGTATGCGTCGATCGGCTGCAGTACCCGATGTTGCTGATCAGGTTCACATTCGGCACTGCCGAGAGCCCGTTCTGAACCATGCAGCAAAACGACCACTGGTAGTCCCATGTGTGCGGCACCGGTTCTCTGCACAGCCGATCCATGTGCTCGGCGAAAACGCCATAGGCCCGCCCGGTACGAAAACAGCTCTCCACCAGCCCCAGCCGGCGCATCTCCGGCCATAGCGAAGGGCGAAGATCATAGTGCTGCCACGCCCGCTTCCAAGTCGCCCAACCATGGATCCGGATATTCCGCGAGAAGTGATAGCTGTAGTCGCGGCGCCCGCGACCGAACTGGTAATTGCTGCCTGCGATCTGCATCACCCGGGAATCGTCGGCGTATCTCGACAAGAGCTCGTCACAGAACGGGAAGAAGGAAGGATCCGGTAGGCAATCGTCCTCCAAGATGATCCCCTGCTCGGTGTGGCTGAAGAAGCTCGAGATCGCCCGCCCGATCTTGGGGCCGCATCCGACATTCTCCTCGGCGAAGTCGCGCACCAGATCGCATTTCCAGTCGATTGCCTCCACGACCTTCCGCGTCTCGCGGCAGGCCTCGGCTTCGCCGGCCACGCCGGCCCTCGGACCATCGGCCGAGACGCACAGCATCGGCGGGCGGGCGGCGCGGATTCGGTCGAATACCCTCGCCGCCAGATCCGGGCGATTGAAAACCAGGAACAGGACCGGAGTCCGAGTGGTCATTGCACACCTCATCCACGAACCACACGGCCGATTACCGGGATGTCGCCCGGCTCGGGTGCTCCGACCGGGACACGACGTCCTCATACCAGCCCAGGTAGTCACCCACCTGCCGGTCCAGGGAGAACCGTCGCCGGGCATCGGCCACAGCCTCGGACCCCATCCGAAAACGCAGGCTCTCATCGGCGAGCAACCGGCGCGCCGCCGCGGCCATCGCATCGGCATCACCCGGCGGGGTGAGCAAACCGGTGCGATTCTCGATAATCTGCTCCGGAATCCCGCCGACGGCGGTTGCGGCGACCGGGGTTCCACAGGCCAAGGCCTCCAGGACGACATTCGGAAAGGTATCGACCTTGGCCGCGTGAAGATACACGTCGGCCGCCTGGTAATAGCAGGCCACTCTGGCGGGATCCGACTCAAAAGGCACGAAGCGGATTTCCGCTTGCCCGACCCGGTCGCCGGGTGCCGTCTCACCCAGGGCAACGAACAGAAGGTCTTCGCCCCGATGCCGTTCGGCGAGGGCGGCGACCGCGGCTCGCATCGTGCGGTAGTCCTTCCACGGGTTGGCCCGGATGCCATTGGCCGCAAACAGCAGCATCTTGGCGTCACGTGGCAGGCCGACAGCCGCCCGAGCAGCAGCCCGGTCCGCGGGATGGAAGTGGCGAAGATCCACACCGTTGGGAATGACCCGGGCCTCCACGACAGCCGGAGCCAGCATCGAAACCGACACTCTGTCCATCAGCCAGCGGCTCGGCGTCGCCACGTATACATGGCTGCGCCCGTAAATCTCGCGTTTGACGGCCCAGTTATGCGCCGTGGCGTCGCGCCGGACCGTCGGGTAGATACTGAGGTCGGGGCACTGCCCGCATCCTGCCTTCCACCGATCACAGGCAAAGGAATGGGCACAGTGTCCGGCCAGTAGCCAGGGATCGTGCAACGTCAGAAACGTCGGAACCTGACCGCTCAGCCAGGACAGGGCCCGCAGGTCGAAGTAATAGCCGTGGAGGTTGTGCAGGTGGAGAATGTCCGGGCGAGCCGGCGGGAGATCGAGCAGCCGCCACGTGGCCGGATGCTCGAAGCTCTCATACCCCCGAGCATCGTCCCGGATCGTCCTCGCCCAGCGAATCAGCCGCCGGGCGACCGGCCAGCGCTCCCGGCCGGCACGCGGACCTCCTGACATGGCCAGTACCGACGCGTCGCCGGTCAACTTGCGGCCGACGGCCAGCCACGCCTCCAGCCCCCGCTGGAGATAGGCCCGGTGCAAATCGAACCCCACCTTCTCGGCACCCCCGACCGAGTCCGCACTGTTAACCTGCAGTACCCGAAGCGCCATGCCCATGCCGTCCGGTCTCGTTTCGTCAGCCTCAGACCTCAGAAGTACGGGTGCGTCGACCACCGGAACCGATCGAAGCCATACAGCGGCCCCAGGCCGACCAGCAGGATCGTACGCATCATGTCGGTGCACGGAAGGCGAGACGGTCGGTGTACCCGCGAATCACGTCGACCGTGCCGTCGGAGGAACCGCCGTCCACGAGAATGGACTCGATTCCAGCCTCGGCCGGATCGAGCCCCGACCGCATCGCCCGCTCAATGGTTCCCGCGGAGTTGTAGCTCGGCGTCAGCAGGGACATTCGCGGTTCGTCCGTCATCCCTCTATCATACCGGGATGAGTGCCGACGCCAGCCCGCTACCGACCGTCAGCATCGTCATGGCCACCTACGCCCGCCTCGACCAGCTCAAACAGTGCCTCGGCGCGGTGCACACCAACGTGACCCTTCCCCACGAGACCATCGTGGTCGGCGGGGCCGCCAACGACGGCACCACCGAGTGGCTCCGCGAGCAGAGCGACGTCCGCTTCATCCCCGAAACAACCCGCGAGGGAGCCACGAAAGCCTACAACAAGGGCTTCAGGGCCGCCAGAGGCACCTACGTCATGTGGCTCAACGACGATTCGTACCCCCTTCCCGGCTCGGTCGAGGCCGCAGTGCGAACCATCGAGCGTCCCGACCTGACCGATGTGGGCATGATCGCCTTCTATCACATCATGGAGCAGCCACCCAACCAGCTGGACGAGGTCCGCCGAGAAGGTGTCGCCTACCGCATCTTCCACAGCCGCCTCCTGCCGTACGCCAACTTCGGCCTGCTTCGCCGGTCGTTGCTGGAGAGGGTCGGCTTCCTCGATGAACGATTCTACTTCTGCGGATGGGATCCCGACCTTTCGCTGACCATCCAACTCCGCGAGGGGCTCCGGGTCGTGGGCTGCCCGGACGCGCTCATCCACCATGAGGAACTCATGGACGATCGCAAGAAGGAGGATCTGGCCGTCTTCAAGGAAGACAACAAACGTCTGCATGCCAAGTGGCCGCTATGGCCCTGCCGGATTCGCCGGCGGCGCTGGCAGTGGAAGTATCGAGGCGGACCGCCGTATTGGAGAGCCTCCTGAGCCCGCCACCCGCCCCCGGGCCCCGCCTACCAGCACATCCTGGCAAACCGGGGGCTGCGGGGAACCAGCATACGACTCAGTTGGCGCAGCTCTCCTGGCTGCAGCTTTCACCGGCCACCCAGCCTCCTCGATAAACGCACTCCGCCGCAGACATCTCCTCGCACACTTCGTCGCACAGACAGCAGGCCACGAGCTGCTCGAAGACGCAATGGGCTTCGGCACAGGTCGAGCCGGCACCTTGAGGAACACCCTCCAGCGAAATGCACACCGAAAGCGGCAGCTCAGCGCACTCCCCAAACGTGCTGCAGCAGGCCTGGATATCGCACTCGTCGGGCCGACCGTTGCCGTCCAGATCCGAGCTCGTCGAGGCCTGAAGATCCTCGCAATCGTGGATGCCATTGCCATTGCAGTCCCGGAACGCGGGGATGGCCTCGCCGCTGAGGTAGCACCAGAACAGGGCAAGGTCCGCACCGTCGGTGAAGCCGTTCTGATCAAGGTCGGTCAACAGACAGCTGGGGTACTGCTGGGGCACACTTTCCTGCCCCAGGCAGCTCTGCAGCTTGGCAAAATCGCTCTGATCCACGTCCCCGTCGCCGTCGAAGTCGGCCTTTACCCGCGGCGTGGAGCATCCGTACTCGTCCACCTGCACGCCGGAGATGGTGTCCGGACAGTAGTCGACACAGTCGAAGACGCCGTCCCTGTCACTGTCGATGGCCACATCCGGCACACCGCAGCCGCAGACGCCCGGCTCGGTCTTATAGGGGTCTTCGGGGCAGTAATCGAACTCATCGCAGCCCGGGGTGTCAACCTTGCCACAGCCGCACAGGCCGGGCGAGGTCTTGTTCCGATCGCTCGGGCATCCGTCATGGCAGTCGCGAACGCCGTCACCATCCGAATCACGATCCGAGACGCCGCAGCCACAACTGCCAGGCGCGGTCTTCTTGGGATCATCCGGGCAGCCATCCAGGCAATCCAGAGTGCCGTCCCGGTCGCGATCGAGATCTGAAACGCCGCAGCCGCACGCGCCGGGCGCCGTCTTGTCCTTGTCGAGCGGACAACCGTCCAGGCAGTCGAGGATGCCGTCCCCGTCGGTGTCGATGTCCGCGAGGCCACAGCCGCAGACGCCAGGCGCCGTCTTGCCCGAGTCCTGCAGACATGCGTCGATGCAGTCGGGAGTCCCATCGGCATCGGTGTCGGTATCGGCCACACCACAGCCGCAGATCCCCGCCTCGCGCTTGTCGGGATCGTCCGGACAGGTATCGAGCGCATCCGGAATGATGTACTCCTTGACCTGGCCGGACTCGAAATCCCGGCCGGCAAGGAAATCCGCACTCGGCGTCGGACCGCCCTCGACGTACGATCCTTCGACGGTGATCCGGGTCGCCAGGTCCGGCCCGATGGCCCGCATCGTGGACCGAGCCGGCACACGGAGATCCGTGCGGTGGACCTCGACCGGGCCGACGAAGAAGAGCACATGCACGTCCGCGTCCACGTAGCTCTCGCTGATGATGGACACGCTGACCGGCGTACCAAGCTCGGGCACGGGCGAGCCCGTGCTCCAATCGCCGACCGGGTTGGAATCGTCGGGTAGGCTGCCGACACAGCCTGCCCAAGCCGCAACCACCACAACCATTACGCCGACTGTCAAACCAAGCTTCATGTGACTTCAGTCCCCGTTGCTCCCGCCGGGAGCCGATACGCGATCCTCAGACCGTGAAGTCCACCTTGAACACTCCATTATATCGCCAGATCGCCCGGATAGCGCGTCCATCATCCCACGATCCGAGACTACCGATCCCCGCTGCACTCACCCGCGAGGCAGACCGCCCGCCGCCACTCGCCCGTCCCGGGCCACCCGGCCCCGCCGGCGCTTCAGAAAAGCCCCATAACCTTGCCGTCCGGATCGACGTCCATGTCCAGGGCGGCCGGATGACGCCCGAAGGCCGGCATGGTCTGGATCGTCCCGACCAGGGGAGTGAGAAAACCCGCGCCACCGGCCAGACGAATGTCGCGAACCGGCAACGTGAAGCCGGTCGGCCGCCCGTGCAGCAACGGGTTGTGGGAGAAGGAGTACTGCGTCTTGGCCATGCAGATCGGCAGCTTGGCGAAACCGAGGCGGGTCAGGGACTCGGCGGCCGCGTTCGCCGCCGCTTCATAGGAAACGCCGGCCGCTCCGTACACCTCCGTGGCAATGGTCTCAATCTTCTTCTTGATCGGCCACTCCAGGTCGTAGAGGAACCGGAAGCCCTCGGCCAGGCCGGACTCGGCCGCACGAACCACGCCGTCGGCCAGGGCCTCGCCGCCTGCACCGCCCCGGGTGTGAACCTCGCTGATCGCGACGTCGAAAGCCCCCGCCGCCCGGGCGGCCTCGGCCACAGCCCTCAGTTCATCCTCCGTGTCGGTCGGAAACCGGTTGATTGCCACCACGCAGGGCAGGCCGAACTTGGACACATTCTCCAGGTGCTTGAGCAGGTTGGGCAGACCGGACCGGACCGCACCAAGGTCCGGTTGGTGGATCCGCGAGTCGATCGGCCAGCCGGGCACGACCCTGAATTGCCCGCTGTGGGCCTTGAGAGCCCGCACCGTGACCACCAGGACGGCCGCGTCCGGGCGTCGACCGGAGGTACGACACTTGATGTGGCAGAACTTCTCGAAGCCCATGTCCGCCCCGAAACCGGCTTCGGTCACCACGTAATCGCAGCAGCGCAGGGCGATTTCGTCCGCCAGAACGGAGCTGTTGCCGTGGGCGATGTTGGCGAACGGACCCGCGTGCACGAACGCCGGCACACCCTCCAACGTCTGGAGCAGGTTGGGCATCAGCGCTTCCTTGAGCAGGACGGTCATGGCCCCGGCTCCGCGAATCGCCTCGGCGAAAACCGGCATCTCCTGGTGGGTGTAGCCAATGACGATCCTGCCCAGCCGCTGGCGAAGATCCTTGAGCGAGATGGCCAAGGCAAGAACGGCCATGACCTCGCTGGCAGAGGTCAGGTCAAAGCCAGTCTCCCGCGGGAAGCCGTGCCCCCCCAGGCCGATCACGATGTCACGCAAGGCGGCGTCGTTCATGTCCACGCACCGGCGCCAGACGACTTTCATCGGATCGAGCCGGCCGGGGTTGCCCTTGACCATCAGCGTGTCAATCAGGGCGCTGAGCAAGGCATGAGCGCTGGACACCGCGTGCATGTCGCCGGTCAGGTGGAGGTTGAGATCCTCCATCGGCAGGACCTGCGAGTACCCTCCCCCGGACGCACCCCCCTTGATGCCGAAAACCGGACCCATCGACGGCTGGCGAATGCAGCACGCCGCCCGCTTGCCGATCCGGGCGAGACCCTGGGACAGCCCCACCGTCGTCACCGTCTTGCCTTCGCCAAGCGGAGTCGGCGTCATACCGGTCACGACGATGTACCTGCCGAAACAGGCATCGCCGAGGCGCTGGATGGCCTCCAGACGAACCTTGGCCTTGTGCCTGCCGTGCAGTTCGATCTCGTCAGCCGCAAGCCCCAGCCGATCAGCGATCTCCTGGATGGGCCGCAAGGCCACCTGCTGGGCTATTTGAAGGTCGGAAAGCATAGCCACAATCGAAACGCCCAAT
The DNA here is from genome assembly GCA_018003015.1 of Phycisphaerae bacterium. Classification (NCBI taxonomy): domain Bacteria; kingdom Pseudomonadati; phylum Planctomycetota; class Phycisphaerae; species Phycisphaerae bacterium. Next base: position 87,842 of record JAGNEZ010000001.1, read on the forward strand.
CGCACACCGAAAGCCGAAACGCTGCTCCGCTACCTTCGGCAACTCAGGTCGGAACCGGCCGAAGCGAACCCCCCGAGGTCACTTGAGCCGCCCCAGCGGCCGGGCCCTTCGGCACCCTGCCCATGACTCACCCACGGCTCGGTGCCGACACGGTGATCACCTTCGTCCGGGGCTGGTAGCCGAGCTTGAGCACACGCCAGTACTCGCTGCCGTCGACGCCCTTCTCCCGGGCCATCTCGATAACCAGCGTCACGCTCTGAGCCTTGGCCGGATCCTCCTCCTGCGAATCGTGAGCCACATCCACATAGACCCTGCCGGTTCGGCCGTCCGCAGCCAGAACCTCGGTCATCTTGGTCATCGCCGCCTGCTCATCGGCTTCGAAGCTGCGGATGTAGTGCCCGACAATCGGCGCCCAGTGGTCGACGGCATCATAGATGTGGCGGGCTGCGACGTCGGCCTCGCCGCCCTTCCGGGCGGTCAGGATCGCCGGGTTGTCCATCAGGCGACGGCTCATGGCCTGAAACGCGGCCAGAGCGAAGCTGGTCTGAAAAGCCCGCTTCTTCTTGGCCTTGTCCCAGGCCTGGGAGGCCTCCACGTCGTCCCGCAACGATCGGAGCAGAACATACACGACCTGCTTCGGCGACGCGGCGGCGTCGAGCTTCACCCCGTACGCCTCCACCACCTTGACTTCCATCGGCGGAATATCGAGATCGCGGCGGCAACCTCCCAGCATGACAAGGGCCAGACCCACCAGGCCGACCATGCAGGCTCTCCACGATGGTCCCGCCAGGACGATGATGCCTCCGTAGCTCATATGGGCAAAGGAGTCTAAAGCACCCAGCCGGTTCGTGCAACCGGCGACTGCTTGCCGGGAAACCGACCGGCCAGTAGACTCCGCGATACAACACCCATGGCAGAAACCAACAAGAACCTGTGGGCACCTTGGCGTATGGTCTACATCCGCAGCCTGTCCGACCAGGACCAGGGCGGCTGCTTCCTGTGCCGCTACGCCGCCTGCCCCGAACAGGACGCGACCAACCACGTCATCTGGCGCGGCCCGTCCTGCCTGACCACATTCAACACCTTCCCGTACAGCAGCGGCCATCTCCTGGTCACCCCCCAGACCCATCTGGCCGACATCGATGACCTCGACGAGAGAACCCTCCACGAACTGATGGGCCAGGTGAAAGACGCCAAGCGACTGCTCAAGGAAGTCGTCAAGGCCCAGGGTTTCAATATCGGCATGAACTTCGGGCGCTGCGCCGGTGCCGGCCTGCCCGGCCACCTCCACGTCCACGTCGTGCCCCGATGGGAGGGAGACAACAACTTCATGGCCGTGGTCGGCGACGTCCGGGTCGTCTCCCAGAGCATCGACGACTTGCGCGCGGAGATGAAGCGAACCGCTGCGGAGCTGGGCCTGCCTGAAATAAGAGGATAAAAGTGGTATATGCGCGGCGAGCCACGAGCAAAGGAGGATGGGTGAAGGTGATGAATTGACCGTGCCGGGTGCCCCGTGCAGACGATCCCGGGCCTGCCTCCACCTTTCAGTTCTCCGCGTTCCGGCTTTCGGCTTGTTCTCCCCATGTCAGCCAGCCAACCCAGTTTGAAGCCCTACGCCACGACGGCAGCCAATTCACGCGGCCGCGAGCACGCCGAGTCCTTCCCCAGGAACGCCGACCCGTTCGCCATCGACCGGCAACGCGTGCTACACTCCGCGGCCTTTCGCCGGCTGGAGCGCAAGACCCAGGTCTTCGTCACCAGCGAGCACGACCACTTCCGGACCCGCCTGACCCACACCCTCGAAGTGGCCAGCATCGCCCGGCGCCTCTGCACCGCCCTGCAGGTCAACGGCAGGGTCGGCGAGCTCATCGCCCTGACCCACGACCTCGGCCACCCACCCTTCGGCCACGCCGGAGAAAAGGCCCTCGCGGAACTGATGGCCGACCACGGCGGCTTCGAACACAACAGCCAGTCCCTCCGGGTCATCGAGTACCTCGAACACCCCTACCCCCCCTTCCGCGGCCTGAACGCCAGTTACGAGGTCCGCGAGTCCCTCGCCAAGCACTGCACGCTCTATGACCAACCCGGCCGGCACCCGCTGGCAGACGGCACCCACGCACCAATCGAAGGCCAGATCGCCAATCTGGCCGACCGGCTCGCCTACGACTGCCACGATCTCGAGGACGCCCTCGGAGCCGGACTCATCGACGAGGACCGGCTGGCCACGGTGACCCTCTGGGCGGAGGCCGCGACCGGACCCCGACATCACTATCCCGATCTGCCGCTCGCCGCCATCCGCCGCCCCATCCTGGACAACCTCGAGGGGACCATGCTCGACGACATCGTGGCCTACTCACGCCGCCAGATCGCCTCCGGCATCCAGACCCTCGACCAGGTTCGCACTTGCGGCCGGCTCCTGGTCGACTTCTCCCCGGCCATGGAATCACGCGTGGCCGAGCTCGAGGCGTTCCTCAAGGAACACGTCTACCGCCACCCTCGACTGGTCCGCATGGACCACAAGGCCAAGAGGTTCGTCCACACCCTGTTCGAGGCCTACTTGGCCGAACCCAGACTGCTCCCGCCGCGCTTCGTCGACCGGATCGCCGAATCGGGTGCCCACCGCGTGATCTGCGACTATGTGGCCGGTATGACCGACCGGTTCGCCCAGAACGAGCACAAGCGGCTCTTCGAGCCCTTTGAGCCCGCGTAAACCACCGCCCACGGCCACCTTCCCGAAAGTCGCCCTCGAGCGGTCCACCCAGGATCCCCTGGGGCCTCTTGGCCAAGTGTCGGCGGCGGCGATAAGGTATGCCGTCCGCCCGAGGAGCCAGGAGAATGCCCGGACAGACGCGGCTGAACAGGAGTACCCCGCACATGTGCCTGAAGATGGCCTTCGTTGCTCGTCCGGCTCGCGGCTGGCGCCGGCCCGGGAATTGGAAAGGGATTGCCCTCCTGGCAATACTCTATGCCTCTTGTTCCCGGCCGGTGAGCAGCCCACCCGTGGCCGAGGATATCCGCGAGCCCTTCACCATCGCAGTCCTGCCGGATACCCAGCATTACAGCCGCAAGTACCCGGACCGCTTCTACGCCCAGACTGCCTGGATACACGAACACGCCCGAACCGAGAACATCGTCTTCGCGACCCAACTGGGCGACATCGTGAACGACGGGGCCAAGGACATGAAGCAGTGGCAGGTGGCCGCCAACGCCATGTCCCTGCTGGACGGCGTCGTACCCTGGGGTGTGGCCATCGGCAATCACGATTTCGACAAGCCCAGCGATCGGTCCGACGGAGCATCCACCTTCATCAAGCACTTCGGCCCCGACCGGTTCAAGAACGCGCCCTGGTACGTCGGCGCCGCACCCAGCCAACTCAGCAGCTGCCAACTGTTCAGCGGTGCCGGCCGATCGTTCATCTTCCTACACCTGCAACTCGATGCCCCCAAGAAGGACCTCGCCTGGGCGGAGGAAATGCTCCGTCGCTACCCGGACCGGCCCGCAATCGTCAGTACCCACTCGTATCTCAAGGGCCGGGACGGCATCGCCCGCAATCCGGAGCCGGTCCTCAAACACGGCAACTCCGGAGAGGACCTCTGGAACAAGCTCATCCGCAAGAACCCCCAGATCTTCATGGTTCTCTGCGGCCACCAAGGGCGAACCGTACACTACCGGCAGATCTCGACCAACGACGCGGGCAAGCCCGTCCTCGAACTGCTGGCCGACTACCAGAGACAGCCTCTGGGAGGAGACGCCACCCTGCGCCTGCTTCGCTTCGAGCCGACGCGGCAGCGCATCCACGTCCGCACCTACTCGCCATTCCGCAACGCCTACGATCCCGACGACGACAGCGATTTCACCCTGCCCTGGTCGCCACCCGCCCCGCGATGAGCAGCCCGCGAGCGCGACCGCCGCCAACCTCGCCGCGGCAACCGATCTCCCGCGCCTCGCCCCACCCCCCCCTCGGCCGCTGACACCGCATTGCCGCCCTCCGCTGCCAGGCATAGAATCACCCCTCGGAATCGACCCCGTACTCGACAAGCGAAAAGGACCCTCGTATGGCGGCATTCAACGGCCTGGGCATGAACATGGGCACCCTCTCCTGGTGCTCACGGGCTCAAACCCGCTCGATCAGCCCGGAAAACTTCGCCGGCGAGAAGGGCAGAGGCGGCATGGCTGCCGAAGGCATCGCGGCCAAGGCGGCTCGCGATCTCGGCCGGACCTGGAAGATCTCACCGGCCATCACCATCGCTCCAGGCGAGTGCCGCGAACTCGCCAATATCTCCGGCCAAGGCGCAATCCAGCAGATCTGGATGACGCCAACCGGACACTGGCGGTTCAGCATCCTGCGGATCTACTGGGACGATCAGACCACCCCCTCGGTCGAATGCCCGGTGGGCGATTTCTTCGGTTGCGGCTGGAACAAGCACGCCCAGATCAGCTCTCTGCCGGTCTGTGTCAACCCGGGCAGCGCATTCAACTGCTACTGGGAAATGCCCTTCCGCAAACGCTGCCGGATCACCTTCACCAACATCGCCGAGCAGGAGATGACGCTGTTCTACCAGATCAACTACACCCTGACCGAGGTGCCCGAGCAGGCGGCCTACTTCCATGCCCAGTTCCGCCGAACTAACCCCCTGCCCTACAAGCAGGACTTCGTGATCCTCGACGGTGTCCGCGGCTGGGGCCAGTATGTCGGCACCTACATGGCCTGGGGTACCAACAACAACGGCTGGTGGGGCGAGGGCGAGATCAAGTTCTTCATGGATGGAGACGACGCCTACCCCACCATCTGTGGCACCGGAACCGAAGACTACTTCTGCGGCTCGTATTGCTTCACCGACGGCGAGGGCGGTAAGGGCACTTATCGCGAATTCACCACCCCTTACTCCGGCCTGCCCCAGGTCATCCGCCCGGACGGCACGTACCTCTCCCAGACCCGCTTCGGCATGTACCGCTGGCACATCGCTGACCCGATCCGCTTTGAGACCGAACTCCGGGTCACCCTGCAGGCCCTCGGCTGGCGAAGCGGCGGGCGATATCTGCCGTTGCAGGACGACATCGCCTCGGTAGCCTATTGGTACCAGACGCTGCCCACCACCCCGTTTCCACCACTGCCGGACAAGGACTACCTGGAAGTGATTTAGCGCCCCTCGTCACCCCATCCGTGTCTTCCGGCGTGGCCCCGGCAAGCACGCCTTGGGCGAGCCCCCCATCGTCGCCGCTTACCGTCCGGCCGGTGGGGGCCGAACGTCTTGCCCGACCTGCCGGCTCGGACACGAGAGGAGTGGCCGGCAATACCGGAGGACCTCCAATTCCGTCAATCGATGATCTTCCGCTCCTTCAACAGCGAGAGGATGACGTCGATCGCCTCACGACTCGACACCCGCTCGATGTTGATCAGCAAGTCGAACCGGGCGGGATCATTGATCTCCCTGTGGAAGTGCTTCTGGATGAACCTGGCTCTGGCCCGTTCAATGACGCCCACATCCCTGGCCGCGACCTTCAGGGTCAGTCCGTTCGCTCGTGCGAAGTTGGCGATCCGGTGCTCCAGCGAGGCGACGATCTTGACCCGCACCCCCTTGGTCGTCGGGAGTATCAGGTCCGAGGCCCGCCCGACAAAGACCGCCGGTCCCTTGCGAGCGAGGAAGAGAATCGTCTCGGTCAGGCGATGGAAGTAGTCCTCCCGCTTGAGGTCGCTGTGAAGGAAGGACCGCATCGCACTCTCGAACCAGTTCAGGTCCCGCTCGTCCATGGCCTTGTAGAGACGCGACCGGAGTTCGTCGTTGCCGGCCATTTCCGTGAGAATGTCGCGGTCGAACAGCGGCCAGTGGAGTCTTTTCGCCAGTTGTGCGGCCAGCTCGCCACCGCCTCCACCGACATTGTTGGCGACGGTCACGAAGTCGAACACGGTCGCGCCGGAACCGGAGGACCGTAAGGGCTGCTGGGACTGGGTGAGCTCCCAATTGCGAAGCTGCCGCTCCGCGAGCTTGGCCGCCGCCGGTTTCTGGGACGCAGGTTTCTCGATCATGGTCGACCTCCTTGCTGGAATTGCCGGAAAGAGCCAGTCCATTGCACCGTCGGATGCTTCGATCGGTCCGCCACGACCCGTCACAGCTTTGCCACGAACGGCACTCTCCATTCTATCACGGCGAGAGGAAACCAGGGAGTGTGCCCAAAACGCCCGCGAGTATAATCGGCCCGATGGGCTACAACGAGATCATCTTCCTGAGCCATCTGACGGTCGCCGGCGCGGTCCTGCTGGCCGCAGCCCGACTCGGACGAATGTGGGTCACGGGCCTGATCGTCACCTACACCCTGCTCATGAACATCACCGTGATGAAGAACATGACCATCCTCGGTATGCCCGTAACCGACGGCAACGTCCAATTCGCCACCGTCTTCCTGGCCAGCAACGTTCTCAACGAACACTACGGCCGGCCGGCCGCCAGGGAAGCAGTCTGGATCGCATTCTTCTGCGGCTTCGCGGCCGTGGCCATCATGCACTTCGATCTCTGGTACGCACCCAATGCCGACGATACCGCCCAGACGCACCTGGAGTACTTCTTCAACGTGTGGGCCTTCCCGCGCATCATGATCGTCTCAATGATCAGCTACCTGCTCTCCCAGTTGCTCGATGTCCAACTCTACCATCTTATACGCCGCCGCACCGGCCTGAAACTCATGTGGCTGCGTAGCAACGGTTCCACCTGGATCTCCCAGGCCTTTGACACCGTCTTCTTCACCACCGCCGCCCTGGTCGGCACAACAATCAACACCTGGCCGGACTGGGCGGGGGCCGTGGTTTTCGCCTACCTGGTCAAAATCCTGACCGCAGCCCTCAACACCCCTTTCCTCTACCTGACCACGTGGCGTCCACTCGTGCCCATCGGGTCCCAGCGCTCGCCCACGCCGGGCGGCTTGCCCGATTCACCCCCCGCATCCCTGGTTGTGCCGGTCGAATCGAAGCGAGCGGCTACCGCATCCGGCCAACCCGACCCGACCCAGCAGTGAAGAACCCGCCTGCACCCAAGCCGCAAAACGCCGCGGGGACCAGCGACACACCGCCCGGTCCAATAACGCTGGTATCAGGATCAAAGCACCATTGACGAATCCCGCCCCCACCAGGCCCATCTCCGCCCCGCACGCACCATCGGGCCACCCGCACACATTGGTCCCGAACATCGGGGCAGCCTTTTGTGACGGAAAACCGCCCCTCCGATTGACCGAGCGTATCGAGCGGGATAGTATATGTGACTGAGGGCGAGCAGGGCATCTGCATATCAATTGGCCTTGTGTCACCTTGCAGTTAGGAGGCGGGGAGGTCCCGTCTTGACGCTACCCAGTTTGGACAAAGCACAGGGGGTGCGTTTCGGCATAACGAGTCCGATCCGCAACCTGGGGAAGAGTGTTCTTTTGAGGAGGGTCTGATGAAGCGTATCACGGTCTCAATCACCATCGTTTTGGCTTGCGCCCTGGCAGCCCAGGCGGCGTTCATCGTGGAGCCGGCCGCGGGCGGCAAGGCTACTGCCAATTTCACCGGGACTGCCCGGTTCTCCGACACCAAGGGCTTGGCTGTGGGTTTGAGCGGGGTCAAATCCGCCTACGGCAGCACGGCAGCCCCACACACCTACGTGGTCTCCTATACCCCAGGCGTGGACGCGGACAACACCGTCTTGGCCCCCGGCACGCTGCTGGGTAAGCAGACCCTGGATCCTGCGGCCGCCCCTGCGGTTTCGCCCGTAAACGGAGACCTGCTCGCGTCCGGCCTGACTGGCGGTCAAACCGGCCTGTACAACGTCTACCTGACCTGGCCAGCCTCGACCAACGTCAGCACAACCGGCACGGCGATCACCGTGACCTACTCCCCCGCCCTTGATGGCGTTGGCGCGATCACGTTCAATCCCGTGATCCAGAATACCGGCAGCACCGGGACACCCGGCGGCAACGACAGCTGGTTGCTCGTGGCCTCCAATGTTCCCCTCGACGCGGGTACCAAGTACACGGTCACGCTGGCAGCCAATTCCACGGCCTGGACGTCGCAGCGGCTGGCCGGTGTGATGTGGGAAGCCGTTCCCGAGCCCGCCACCCTGGCCCTGCTCGGCATCGGCGGACTTGTCCTGCGTCGGCGCCAGACCGCCTGACGCATTGGATGAGGAGGCCGGCTCGGCTCCCCGGTCGGCCTGCAATCCTCTTCCAGCTCGTATCGACTCTGCCACCAAGCCTCCGGCCTGAATCGGGCCGGAGGCTCTCTTTTTCACCTCCACTGTACTACCTCCTGGACGAAATGACCATTGACATTTCTCGCCCCTGGACTTATTATGTAATTCGATCGCATCGGAGGAGGACGAGGGAGCCACTTCTGCGGTTTCCTTCTCTGCGAGCTGGGTGGGGCGCGAAGGATGAGCCTATGACTAGCGGTAACGCCTTTCCTGTTCGATGGGAAAGGCCCACAAGTGCATGTCGAGCCGGGTGCTGATTCAGTGCAACGGGTTGGTCGGGAAGGTCCTGGCCGCACGAGTCTGCTTGGCTTCAACTCATGAAGGAGTGTGGGAATGAAACGCAAGCTTCACATTCTGGCGACGGCCGCCGTGGTGCTGGCCATCGCAGGTGTCGTGGCCGACGCCGCCTCACTGAAGGTATCCCTTGGAACGCGGGAAACCAACAAGCCGGATGTCCCGATCGGCGGGGACGGCGGCGGATCCGGCGGCACCGGCATCGAGTGGGTCGCCCCGGTTGACTCCCTGGACCTGCCGATGGACGGCCAGTGGCGCCAGTACTCGTTCTCGATGAACGCATTCAACTCAACGTCCTTCACCGGGAACGGCAACGTGGACGGGACCGCCGGAGCGCTCGAGCATCTGCGGTTTGTCCCGGACGGCGTCTACGCCGGCCCCTACAAGATCTGGATTGACGATGTGGCCGAGACGCTCGCCACCGGCGCCGAGACGGTCATCACCAGCTTCGCCGGCTCCGCGGACGACGCTCAGGTCATGTTCCGGCAGCCCAGCTTCTCGGGATCGACCTCAGGCAACTTGCTCACACCGCCGAATTTCACCGGCGTGGACAACACCGTGGGGCACACGGACAACTCCTCCCTTCGGGTCGAGTTCCAGTTCAAAGGCGCCACGCCGCATGTTCCCGGCGTCGCCGGCGGACATTGGCTGCGCCTGACGACCAATGGGGCTCCATCGCTGCCGAATCCCAACCTCTATTACGGCGAAGGGAATGTCGTCACGGTATGGATGAAGGCCGTTCCCGAGCCCGCCACGCTTTCGCTGCTGGCCCTCGGCGCCCTCTTCATTCGTCGCCGTCGAGCCTGAGTGCACTCGGCGTTCGACTCGGTCATACACGCAGGTGGCTCGACCCTCGGGCCGGTCACCTGAAAGTGAGATGTATTCCAAGACTCGGCTTACGACGCCATCATGCGCCGTAAGCCGGGTCTTGTCTTATCTGCCTTCCACCCCATCATCACATCCGCCCATCGACCGCCGTCATGACTTGGCGCCTCACGTCAGACCTCACCCAAGCGCCGGCGGAAGCCCGTCTACCCTTTGACGCACACCCCGTTGCCCCGATAGAGTGGTAAGCGGATAGTCGGTGATCAGTCGCTTGCCGACAACGTGATTTCGTCCCTTGCCCGGGTACCGGCGATGGCCGGCAGCATGCCAAGGTGGAGATAATGGCGGGGAATCCGGAACGTCTTGCTCTAGCCGTGCTCACCTTCGTCACGCTGCTCAATCTGGCCGGAGCCGTCGAGGCGAGCCCCGCCGATCTCGCTCCGATCGCACTGACCGCGAACCGCAGCGGCACGTTCTTGTTCGTGGCCGAGGCTAACGCCCGCCAGGTCGCCGTCTTTGACCTGACCGCTCGGAATGTCCGACAGACCGTCGACACCTCCGGCCAACCCACCGGCCTGACCCTATCCCCGGACGAGCGATGCCTGTACGTCACCTGTGAGGGACCCGAAGGCATCATCGACGTGATCGATCCGACCACCGGCCGCAAGACTCGGCAGCTTCGCGCCGGCCACACGCCCATGGCCCCGCTCCTTAGCGCCGACGGCAAGCTGCTCTTTGTGTGCAGCCGTTTCCACAACAGCCTCCAGGTCGTTGATCTGGAGACCGGCCAAATCGCCGCCCAGATTCCCGTCCTGCGCGAGCCCGTCGCGGCCGTGCTCACCTTGAACGGCACGCGCCTACTGGTCGGCAACCACCTTCCGAATGGCCCGGCCGACGGGGCCTTCATGGCCGCCGCCGTATCGGTGATCGACGTCGGAACCCGGAACACCACCGGCCTCATCCAACTCCCCAACGGCAGCATGAGCCTGCGTGGCATGTGCCTCTCGCCGGATGGCAAGCAGGCCTACGTGACTCACTTACTGGCCCGCTATCAAGTGCCCACGACCCAGCTTGATCGCGGCTGGATGTCCACCAACGCCCTGAGCATCATCGATGTGGCCGAGGCCCGGCTGGTCAACACCGTTCTGCTGGATGACATCGACTTGGGAGCGGCCAATCCCTGGGGAGTCACCTGCACCGCCGACGGGCGATACCTCTGTGTCGCCCACGCCGGAACCCACGAGATCAGCATCATCGACCGGGCCGGCCTGCTCGATCGACTGGCCAGGCTCGCCGCGGGGGAACGCGTCTCCGAGGTCTCCGTCACCCCGGCGGATGTACCCGACGATCTCTCCTTCCTCACCGGCCTGCGCCGCCGGTTCCCGCTGGCCGGTAACGGACCGCGGGGCCTGATCGCCGTCGGCACGAGACTCTACGCCGCCGAGTACTTCAGCGACTCGCTGGGCGAAATCGACGTGAACACCATGGCCAAGGCCGGCTCGGGCGCGCCGCTCCGGAAATCCACGGATGCGACTCGAACGCCGCCCGGACCCGCCGATTCGCACCAGGCCGGCGCGCTCCGGGGCCTCTCCCTGGCCCTGAAAGCAACTGACGCGGACGGGCAGGTCAGGCAGGGTGGCCTGTGGTCGGCAGCCGTCAAGCGACTCGGCCGGAGTGATACGCCGCCGCCCGGGCAGGCCCACAGAGGCGAAATGCTCTTCAACGATGCCACGCTGAGTTTCCAGCATTGGCAGAGTTGCGCGAGTTGTCATCCCGACGGGCGAGCCGACGGGCCAAATTGGGATCTGCTCAACGACGGGATCGGCAATCCGAAGAACACCCGAAGCCTGCTGATGTCCCCCCACACGCCCCCGGTCATGTCCCTGGGTGTCCGCGCAAACACGAAGGTGGCGATCGCGGCCGGATTCCGCTTCATCCTCTTCACCGACCGCCCCAAGGAGGATGTCGACGCCGTCGACGACTATCTCCGCTCAATGAAGCCGGTCCCGAGTCCCTACCTGGCCGACGGCCGGCTGAGCCCTGCGGCCGAACGCGGGCGCCAGGTCTTCGCGTCGGCCGGCTGCGCAGATTGCCATCCGTCGCCGCTCTACACCAACAACCGGTCGTACAACGTGGGCACCGGCCTCGGGACCCAGAAGGACCGCCTCTTCGACACGCCCACCCTGCTCGAGGTCTGGCGAACCGCTCCGTACCTGCACGACGGGCGAGCCGCCACCATGGAAGAACTGTTCAAGAAACACAACCCCGACGACCGCCACGGCCGCACGTCGGGCTTGTCGCCCGAAGACCTCGCCGCCATGGTGGAGTACGTGCTGTCGTTGTGACCGCCCGCGACGCGCCCCCTGGCTCACATGCCCCGCATGCCCCCCATGCCTCGGATTCGCCGCTCATCCCGCTGGCGAACGGTCGGCCGTTCCTGGGCCGCAATCCACTCCGCGATGTTCCGTTGCTCCTCCTCCTGCATGCGCTTCCGCTTGGCCAGAAAGTGCCCGTACTTGGCTACCTCCTCGTCGGACCAGGCGTTGGCCTCGAGGTAGTCGCCGCAGAAGGGAACCAGCAGGTCGATCCAGCAGGCGATCTTGTCCCGTTCCTCGCGGGACAGCTGCACCCCGTTGTGCCCTTCCTCCAGCAGGGTCATCAGCCCGCTCCTGGCGGCTCCGGCCGAGTAAGGCGGCTGCATGGATGGCTCCGACTGGGCGCTGACCCAGTTCACCAGGTCGCTCGGCTGGCCCGCCCAGGTGTCCGCGCAATCCAGCGTGCTCTGCGGCTTGATCCGGGTCAGGGCCAGGTAAGACTCGGCCCACTTCCGCTTGGCGGTGGTATCCAGGATCTCGTCGCCACGCAGACTGAAGGCCCGCTTGGCCACGTCATCTGCGGCCGCCGAACCCTCAATGATACCACCTAAAACCTCTCCTCGCCAGGGCGACGGCGAGACCAGGTTGTGGCACCGGATGCAGTGACGGTCCAGAATGGGCTGGATCTCCTTGCGGTAACTGAAGCCCCGCGGCGGTCCATAGAAGCCCGTCAACCGCTCCAGGCCCGCCTTGATCGCCGCCGACGCGCCCGAAGCCCTCGCCCCAGCCACGGAGTTCTTCGACTCGTGGCAACCCACGCAGCCCAGCCGCTCGCCCGGCTGAAGCGTTGACCAGCTCCGCATCGTCTGAACCACGTACCCCCGGTCGTCCACCGCCTGAAAGTACACCGGCGTCCGCGCCGGAACGGCGAACATGGCCGAGCCGTCCTCGTGAACCCGGGCCTCGCCGAGCACCGTCTTGGTATCCCACGAGCCGTTACCGATCGATACCGGCGTGCAGACCAGCGCTTCGCCCGCCGGGCCCCGATTGCAGTTGTGGGCAATGCCCGCCGCACGGTACTCCAGCCCTACCACCCTCAACTTTTTCACCGTCCCCCGCGGAATACCGGCCAGACCCTGACCGGCATAAACATCCTGCAGGAAGAAAAAGCCCTCGGGGGCGCGATAATCCACGGCGCTCGGCCGCACGTGCGGCACCGGCCGAGCGACCAGCGGCACCGGCTGGTTGCAGGAGATCGCCCCATCCCAGGCCAGCAACTCGCGCCGGCCGTCCACGTCGATCCAGTAGATCGCAAAAGGCACATCCACCCCCGCCGGCTTGAAACCCACCAGGAACTCGGTCTCCCCGAGCGGATAGGGATACTGGAACTGGTCGCCATCCTGGCCATAGCCGTCCACCCGGACCGCTTCGGTCGCCCGGACCGGGGCGATCAACTGGGCCCCCGCGTTCTCCTGACGCCCCTTGGCCGGATCGAGAATGCCCAGCCAGCCCTTCTGAAGCGTGTGATGCCCGCTAAAGATGGCCACCATCCGACCGCTACCCTTCGATCCGCCCCCGGCGGCCGAAATCGCCCGGGCATGCAGGATCGAGGTCGGAAACCACGAGTTGTTCCCGTACACCTCGGTCTGACCCGTCCCGTCCGGATACATCTGGAACAGACCCTGCGGATAGATCTGCCCGCGGTCGTTGTAGTCCCAGCGGGTGTACAGGATCCGACCGTCCGGCGCAACCGTCGGATAGTTGTCGTGAACCTGGTCGAAGGTCAGCCGGCGGAGATACCGCCCGTCACGATCACAGGTGTACAGGTTGCTCACCTCGGTCCACCAGCAATCGACCGTCTGCACCCCGCGCGTCGAATTGAAGATGAGGTCGCCGTTCGGAGCGTAGACGCCCTCGTAGTCCGCGAAACCCAGCCCGAAGGTGAGCTGCCGGCTCTGGCCCTCGGCCAGATCCATCTCGTAAAGATGGTAGTCATCTTCCCGGTCCGACTTCTTCCAGGAGAACAGCACGCGGCGGCCGTCCCAGGAGACGTCCGGATCGCGAATGACACCCTCCGGCTCGTCGAGCAGCGTCTCAACCTCACCATATAGCCCCTTCATGGTGAGCAGGCAGAGACTCGAGCCGGGTACGAACTGCCGCTCGTTCTGGGCGTCCGACTGGCCCTCGGTATAGGCGTAGAAGGAGCCGCCGAGATCGCAGTGCTTGGTGAAGATGATCCGCGGCATCACGGCGAGCAGGGTCCTGAGTCGCCCTGAACGCCGCCGGGCACAGGCCTGGAGATAGAGTTCATCCCATCGCGGATCGCTCGCGGAAGCGCCGGCCAGACCCTCGAGGGCGGCCCGCAATACCGCGCCATCCGATCCGAGCTCGACCAGAACGGCCGCGATGGCCTCTCGCCGGGAGCGACCCGAATCGATCCCGTCCTGCCGCCGCCAGTCGGCCGCGACCTCGGCAGGCGCCGCCTCCACAGCCAGGGATCCCCGAACCCCGGAGATCGCCCCGGCCGCCAGCAGGAACACCAAAACCCCAGTGAAACGCCGCCGGATTGAACCCATGGATGAACCCGCCAGCCGTGTACCCCTCAGAAAGCTCAAACACCTCCATCATAACGCCCAACCACTCCTGCGTGAAGCCCCACCTGGAAACGACCACGCTCCAACCTCGCTGACCACGGCCGAGCCGGCCCGAAAGAGTCCTATGCCTCCAGATTGAGCCACATGAGGTCGTCCACGCTCAACTCAATGTCCAGGGCGGGCAACGATGTGCGGGTCTCGGCCAGCGTCCGCGGCCCGATCAGGGCGAACGTCGGAAACGGCTGACAGAGCACGTAGGCCAGGGCAACGTTGATCACCGGAACCTTCAGCTTCTCGGCCAGCCGCCGGGCGCGCCTCAGCCGTTCAAAGTTGTCCTCGCAATACCAGCAGCGAACCAGCTCACGGTCACTAAGGTCCTCGGGCCGGGCGCGATGGAAAAACCCTCTCGCCTGGCTCGACCAGGCCATCAGCGGCGTCTGCGTGGCCGAGTGCCAGGTCCTTGCGGCCAGATCCGAGGCCGACAGGCAACCCGGCCAGACCGGCTGCACCATGCGGGCCAGACTGAACTGGTTGCTGATCACGGAGATGCCGTCCAGGTCTCGATCGTTGGCGTAGTCGTTGGCTGCGTCGACCCGCTCAATCGACCAGTTGGACACGCCGAAGACCCGGAGGTGCCCGGCAGCCTTGTGCTCGTTCAATACCCCGATGAACTCGTCTACCCCTACATCCGCATTGTCGCGGTGGAGCATGTAGACATCGATGTAGTCCGTCTGCAGCCGCTCCAGGCTCTCGACGATCTGCCGGCCGATGTCCTTGGGCGTGCACCAGGGAGTGTGGCCACCCTTGTCCAGGATCACCACCTCCTCTCGAACGCCGCGATGACGCAGCCAGCAGCCCAGCAGGCGTTCACACATCCCGCCCCCGTAGCCGTGTGCGGTGTCGAAACTGTTGCCGCCCCGCTCGAAGAAGTCGTCAAACATGACCGCCGCATGAGGCATGGTCGTCTGGTGGTCAACCCCCATGACCAGCCGGGAGACCGGGCCGTCCACACCGGAAACGTGCCCGTACTTCATGTTGTGGACCTCGCGGCGCTTCAGCGACCGCCGATGAACCGGATGCTTGCCGGCCTCCGGCTGCTCCGACTGATAGACCAGCCCGATCGACGCCCGCCAGCGGTCCAGGGTCTTCATGTTGCCCAGCGTGTCCTCCCAGGTCATGGCCGGGCCGGGCGCCTGGCGACGACGGAGATGCTCCGCCACGGTGTCCGCCTCAATGGCATAGAGCCAGCGCGGCGTCTCAACGCGGATCTCCTGCGGGCTCGGCTCACCATCCCGGTGCAGGATTAGACGGGAGGTTCCACCCTCTAGACTGATGACCCAGGGCTGGGGCACGAGAATGTGCCCCTCCGAGCCAAAGACCCGAACAACGCTCTCCTGGTTCACCAGGATGCCCGTCGCCAGGCTGGCCAGAATGCCCCCCGGGAAGCTCAGCGACGCCAACGCCCACGCGTCCGTGCCGGTCTCACACAGATGGCCGGTGCCCTTGACCTCGACCGGCTCGGCAAAACCCTGCCCGCCGGCCACACCGGCGATCAGGCGGGCCATCGACGTGCAGTAGCAGCCCACGTCGAGAATGCCGCCGCCACCCAGCTCGTTCGCACAAATCCGGCCGGTGTCGTCGAAGTCGGCTTTGAAGCTGAAGGTGGCCTGAATCAGGCGGACCTCGCCAATCGCCTCCGAGCGGATCAGTTCGATCAGCTTGGCGGTCTGCGGATGGCAGCGGTACATGAACGCTTCCATGAGGAAAACATCGTGCTCGCGAGCCGCCTCGATGACCGCCATGGCCTCGGCATGGTTGAGGGTCAACGGCTTCTCGCAGAGAATGTGCTTGCCCGCTTCGGCGGCCTTGATCGCCCACTCGGCATGCATGGGATGAGGCGTGGCAATGTACACGGCCTGCACGTCCGGATCGGCCAGCAGGGCCTCGTAACTGCCGTGCCGATGCGGAACATGATGTTGCTCGCCGAAATGCTCGGCCGCGGATGGGGTGCGGCTGCCGACGGCGACCAAGACGCCGGTTTCCGAATGAGCCAGGGCCCTGGCAAAGATCCCCGCGATTCGACCGGTGCTGAGGATGCCCCAGGCAAGTCTGTCCGCCATGATCTCGGCTCCCAACAAAGTCGCCCCCAGACATCCTACCAGGTGGACCATCCGCTGCCAGGGGTCAACTTGGCCCGCGCCCGGCCCCGGCGGAGCGGGCCCCGCTCGGGCGCCGACCGCGCTACGCCCCAACCTCGCCGCTGACCCGCCCACTCGTGGGTCAGCCACCGCGTTGATCCGGCGGCAACCCCGCGTTACCATCAGGGAATCCGACCGCGGCGGTGGATGACTCCGTCTTCCGAGGTCGGCCGTGCCATGAAATTTCCTCGCGGACAGAAGGCTCAAGACCCAAAGTACGCGGGCGCACGGCAGGCACCGCAGTCTACCGGCCAAAACCGGAGGGGAAGCGACATCCGTGCCGCCGACTGACGACCAGGAAACCCCCGTGTCTGTGCACAAACCGCATAATCAAACCTCAACCACGTTTCGCGGTCGCAAGCCGGCTGTCGACGAGACGACGCTGGCACGGTGGCAAAGACTCGTCGAGTGGGTGGCTGACATTATCCGCATGCCTGCAGCCCTGATCACCCAGGTCAATCCGTCCCGACTGACCATCTGCGCGGCCAACCGCGGCCCGGACAGCCCCTACCAGGTTGGACAAGCCGTCGATCCCAACACCGGTCGGTACTGCCAGGCGGTCATGGCCCGACGAGCCCCGCTGTCCGTTCCCGATGCACGGAGAGATCCGGCCTGGGCATCCACTCCCGGCGCCGACCCGGGAATGGTGTGCTACCTGGGCCTGCCCCTCCAGTGGCCCGACGGCGAACTCTTCGGCACCCTCTGCGTGCTGGACAGACAAGGGCACCCCGACCTGCTCCGTAACCAGGAACTGCTGGCCCATTTCTCGACCGTCGTCGAAGCCGATCTGAAGCTCCTGCTCGTGGGCGAGCAGTATCGGGTCGCCAACCGGCGACTCAATCTGATTGCCAAGACGGCGACCGTCGTCGTCGGAGCGGCGCCACTGGCCGAGCAGGCCGAAGAACTGGCCCGGCAAGTCCGCACCGTTCTGGACGCCGATGCCTGCGTGATCCGGGTGCTCGAGAACCAGGACTTGACCCTGCTGGCCAACGTCGGCGTGCCGGTGGAGGACATCCACCCACGCATGGATCCCTCCCTCGGCATTGCGGGCGAAGTCATCGGCCACCGCCGCCAGATCTTCATCCCCGATGTGCGCGCCCACAAAGTGACCGCGCCGGTCGTGGATCAGCTTCCACACTCCTACCATTTCACGTCCTACGCCGGCGTGCCCCTGCTGGTCGGCAATCGCGCCATCGGTATTCTAGGCCTCTTCTGGAAAACGGAATGCCGCCACTTCGGGCCCGACGATCTGAACCACCTCCAGATCCTCGCCGACAACATCGCCGTTTCAATCGCCAATGCCCGCCTCCACGCACAAGTGGAACATCAGCGCGACCGGCTCGAGGCGGACATCAGCGAACGCACTCGCGTGGAGGCAGCACTCATGGCCTCCGAGGCCAAGTACCGCCGATTACACGAGAGCATGATGGATGCGTTCGTCAGTGCGCGAATCTCGGGGCGGATCCAGGAATCCAACCGGGCCTTCCGCGAGATGCTCGGATACACCGAACAGGAACTCTCTCAGCTCACCTCCGCGGATCTGACCCCCACTCGGTGGCACGCCGTCGAGGCTCGAATCGTCCGCGAACAGGTGCTGAAGCGAGGCTTCTCCGACGTCTATGAGAAGGAGTATCAAAGGAAGGACGGCACCGTCATCCCCGTCGAGCTCCGCACCTACCTGATCTCGGACGACCGGGGCCGACCCTCCGGAATGTGGGCCATCGTCCGCGACATCACCGATCGAAAACGCGCTGAAGAGGAACTCCTTCGCCACCGCGACCGCCTCGCCGAACTGGTCGAAGCCCGGACCCGGGAATTGGACCACTCGCGGGCGCAGTTGCGGCGCACCGAACGGCTCGCATCCATCGGCACCCTGGCCGCGGGAATCGCCCACGAAATCAACAACCCCCTGGGCATGATGATGCTGAGCGCCGATCTCGCCCTGGGCAAAACCGACCAGCCGGATGTCGTCTGTGAACTGCTGCATCAGCTGAAGAACAACATCACCCGCTGCTCCCAGATCGTCCGCGACGTGCTGGAATTCGCCCGCGACCGCTCCCCCCGCAAGGGCCCGGTCGATCTCAACGGGGCAGTCAACAGAGCCCTGGACTTTACCCGGGAGTACGCCAGGCAGCACGGCGTGGCCATCGACACCCGATTGGGCGAGAACATCGCCCCCCTTCTCTCACAGTCGACCGAGATAGAGCAGCTCGTGGTCAACCTGGTCCACAACGCCGTCCAGGCCTGCCGCGGCACAGGGCACGTGACCCTCGAAACCCGCGACAACGGCAACGCGGCCCACCTGACCGTCCGTGATAATGGCTGCGGCATGGGCCCGGAGGCAATCGAACACGCTTTCGACCCGTTCTTCACTACACGGCTGGGCCAAGGCGGTACCGGGCTGGGACTCAGCATCGTTCACGGAATCGTCACCAGCTACGGCGGAACCGTGAGAATCGAAAGCTCCATCGGAAAGGGAACCACGTTCTTCGTCGAACTGCCCCACCAGCTCCCCGCCGATCCCGTGAGCACCGATCCCACCCAACCTTGATCGTCCCCGCAGCCTCTACGTCAGAAGGACATCCAGATCCCCCAGGAACGACTCGAGAACCGAAAACTCAAACACGCCACAATCAGGCCGGCTCCATCGAAGTGAGTCCAGGCCTCGACGCCCCCGGGTCATCACCGCTCCCCATCTCAAACCGACCTGCCGCCCAGCCGGCCATCCCCTGTGGCCGAACAGCCTCCCATCGGGTACACTCAGCGGTTGGACCGTGGGGAATGTGACGGCACATCGATATGGACCTGTTCAGCCAACAGAGGCAGGCGGCCTTCAACCGGGTGCAACCCTTGCCTGTGCGAATGCGCCCCCGCACCCTGGACGAGTTCCTCGGCCAACAGCATTTCGTCGGCGAGGGCAAGCTCCTGCGCCGGCTCCTGACGGCCGACCGACTGTCCAGCGCGATCTTCTACGGCCCCCCGGGTACAGGCAAGACCACCCTGGCCCACATCATCGCCCACCACACCCAGGCAGCCTTTGAGGAACTGAACGCGGCCGGAGCCAGCGTCAAGGACGTCCGCGAAGTGATCGCCCAGGCCAAGAACCGCTTGGCCGTCACCAGTCAACGCACCGTCCTGTTCCTGGACGAAATCCATCGGTTCAACCGCGCTCAACAGGACGTCCTGCTCAACGACGTCGAGAATGGCCTGATCATTCTGATCGGGGCCACTACCGAAAACCCCTTCTTCAGCGTCAACTCGCCCCTGGTCTCTCGGAGCCAAATCTTCCAGTTCGAACCCCTCAGCACGGCCGACATCAAAACCGCGCTGGAACGGGCCGTGACCGACAAGCAGCGCGGTTTGGGCAACCACCCCATCCGAATCACGCCCGACGCGGTCGACCATCTGGCCGTCACCTGCGACGGCGACGCCCGGCGAGCGCTCATCGCCCTCGAGGTCGCCGCCCTGTCCCAGCTTGATGCCCAGAAGAACGCCGCCCGCAGGCAAGGCCCCCCCGCCACCCCCGTGGCCGCCCCGCCGCTCGAAGAGCCCAAACCGCCCGCGCCCGCCAGCGAGATCCTCATCGATCTGGCCGTGGCCGAAGAGTCCATCCAGCGGAAGGCCATCGTCTATGACGGGGTCGGCGACGAGCATTACGACGCCGCCAGTGCCTTGATCAAGAGCATGCGGGGCAGCGATCCGGATGCGGCGGTCTACTGGCTGGCCCGCATGCTCGAGGCTGGCGAGGATCCCCGGTTCATCGCTCGGCGGGTGGCCATCTGTGCGGCCGAGGACGTGGGCAACGCCAACCCTATGGCCTTGGTAGTTGCCAACGCCGCCGCCGAGGTTACCATGCTGGTGGGAATGCCGGAGTGCCAACTCCCATTGAGCCAGGCAGTGATCTACCTGGCCTGTTCGCCGAAATCAAACGCCTCGGCCATGGCGATCTGGAACGCGGCGAAGGATGTACGCGAGGGCCGAACGATTCCCGTCCCGCGTCACCTCCGCGACAGCCATTACCCCGGCGCCGCCCAAATGGGCCACGGCGAGGGCTACAAGTATGCCCATAGCTACGAAGGCGGATTCGTGCAGCAGGATTATCTCGGTGTCGATAAACACTACTACGTCCCGACCGATCGAGGACAGGAGGTCCGCTTGGCCGAGTACCTGAGGCAGATCCGCCAGCTCGCCGAGCAGCAGGATCAGCACGCCCCCGGGCCGCCACCAGAAACGCGTTCAAAGAATGTGCCCAGGGATCGTGCTTCGGGCACTGACAAAGGAGCGGCAAACTCGCGGTGAGCACCAAGAAGGACCTACGCCACTATCTCCGAGAAATACTCTCGACCACGAGCCCGGAGGAGTTGCGGGAACGCTCGCTGGCGGCTTGCGCTCGCCTGGCCGAGACCCGCGAATACGCCCGGGCCGAAATCATCATGGTCTTCCTGTCCCTCCCGACCGAGATCGACACCACCCCACTGGTGTTCCGAGCATGGCGAGACCGCAAACGAGTCCTCGCTCCAAAAGTGAGCTGGGAACAGCGGCGAATGCTGCCCATGGAGATTCGCTCCCTGTCCGACGATGTCCACGAGTCCACCCTCGGAATCCGCGAGCCGGTCCAGGGCATGCCCTTCCCGGTCGCCAACATCGACATGGTGATCGTCCCAGGCCTGGGCTTCGACCGGACCGGAAACCGCATCGGGCGCGGACGAGGCTTCTACGACCACTTCCTCGCCCACCGCGACTGGAAAGGCGTCGCCTGCGGATTCGCCCTCGATTCCCAACTGGTCGATCAGGTTCCGATAACCGAACACGACATGCAGGTGGACATGCTCGTCACTGATAAGGAAGTCCTCCGCTTCGGCCCATAACCAACGCCCTTCTTCGCGAAATCAGCCCATCCGCCCACCCCCCGCCGGGCGAACCGGCCGCCGAGGCAAATGCGTCAGCATCAACGCGTGACCCGGTATCGACAACCCGCGACCCTCCTTGCTCCGAATCAGACTGTTCGCCGCACGCCCTCACGCTCCCGCTCCCTTCTCCGCTGTCAATTCCTCATCCGCGCGTTCCGACTTCGTACTCCAGATTCCGAGCCGCCAACCCCGCATCCTCCACCATGCTCCTGTACCCGAGTCTCGCAGCTCCGTTGTCAACCTGGATGCCGCCCCCCGCACGCTTCGCACACGCGACTCCCGCGTTCGGTTGCATTACCCTGCCGGCGCGGTATCCTTGTACCCGCCGTCAACCCACGAGCGTAAGGAGTGTTCTGGTGTACTCGATGCGGCGCCGTCGTCGGAACATGCGAAAGGTCGTCGGAGTTCTCCTCCTCGCCGGAGCAGGAGCCGTGGCATGGAACTGGCCCATGATCCGCGAGAGCGCCCGCCAGGGGTCGCTCAGCCCGCTGGCCGGCCTCGTCGCGTCCAGCGATCCGCAACCCGCCCTGCGGAAGGTGGACACCCCCGCCAATCCCTCATCACCCCCGAGCCCGCGGCCCACCCTCGAGCCACCCAGACTGTCCATCCCCTCGACGCTTCCTGCCAAGAAGAGCCCGGACGGCTCCACGGTCAGCAACCCAAGCACCACCCTTCCGCCCTCGACCATCTTCAGGATCACCGCACCCACCAGCCAGCCCTCGAGCATCCCGCCCCCCGCGATCGATCCCGCCAAGGCCGCGGCCGATTTCCAGGCCGGGATGGAAGCCCTGAAGAGTGAACATATCCTCGAGGCCCGCGAGCGACTGAACCGGGCCCTGCACGAGGGCCTGACCCTGGCCGACGCCAAGGCTGCCCGCCAGGCCCTGACCGATCTGGCCAACAAGACCGTGCTCAGCAAGACCGTCGTCAAGGGCGATACCCTCTGCTCCTGGCACAGCGTTAAGGCCGGCGACACCCTCGGCAAACTCGCCCGGCGATGCAAGATCTCGGAACCACTGCTGGCCGATATCAACACCTTGGGCAACCGCAACCTGATCCGCGAAGGCTCCCGCATCAAGCTCATCGACGGCCCATTCCACGCGAACATCAACAAGCGCGATCATGAAATGCACGTCTACCTTCAGGGACTCTACGTGAGGACCATACCCGTCGCCCTGGGCGAAGGCGGGAGCACGCCCGCCGGAACGTGGAAGGTCGCCAACCAACTGGCCAACCCCGGCTGGACCGACCCGAGAACCGGCAAACGCTGGCACCCGGACGATCCGGCCAATCCGATCGGCGAGTACTGGATCGGCCTGCAGGGGATCGACGGCGAGGCCGCCGGTCAGCCCGGCTACGGCATCCACGGCACCATCGAACCCGATACCATCGGAAAGGACGTCTCCATGGGCTGCATTCGCCTCGGAACGGCAGACGTCGCCTGGACCTACAAGCTCCTGCTACCCAACCAGTCGATCGTCACCATCACCGAGTGACGAGGTGAGAAGTGAGAAGTGACACCGCGACAGGGAATCGCATTGCCGAAACACCCAGAATCTCCCTTCGCCCTCTCCGCTCCCCGGCTCGCCAGGAGGCGTCTCTTGCCCACTGACGCCGACACCACCGTCGCCGAGCTTCGCAGGCTGATCGCCAACTTCATCCGCGAACGCGACTGGGAGCAGTTCCATGACCCAAAGAATCTTTCAATGGCAATTGCTACCGAAGCAGCGGAGCTGATGGAGCATTTCCGCTGGGCCAGAAACGAGGCGTCGCGGGAGCAGGTCCGCGATCCCGCCCGCCTGGCACCCGTGGCCGAAGAAGTGGCCGACATCATGGCCTTCCTGCTGTCGTTCGCCAACGCCGCGGAAATCGACGTGACCACCGCCCTCCAGGCCAAAATGGCCAAGAACGCCCGCAAGTACCCGGCCGACCAGTACCAGGGACGTTACTGAGGGCAACCGACGGAAACACGGCCGCGCCCGAAGACCGCGAGCAGGCGGCATGCCTTCGGCCTCCAGAAGGCACAATGCCATGAAAAAACCACCCGCCGGCGGAAGACCACAAGCAGCCACCGCGGCAGAAACGGAACCCAGGACAACCATGGCGCGGAGATTCAATCACCATCGGGACCCCCTCCTTCTCGCCATCATCGCTGCGACCGCCGCATGCTCACCCCAGGCCCGCGCCGCGACCCTCGAAGTCGGGCCCGGCAAGGCCTTCTTCCGAATCGAGAAGGCGTGCGGGCAGGCCCGAACCGGCGATACCATTCTGGTCTACCCTCTCGCCGGCAACGCAGCCTATGAGCAAGTGGCCGTGACCGTCCGCGAGAAAGACCTCACCTTCCGCGCGGCGCCCACCGAAAAGGGCAAACACATTCGCCTCTCCGGCCTGGGATTCAACTACACCGGCGAGGGCAACACACCACGGGCCATCTTCCAGTTCTCACCCGGGGCCGACGGCAGCGTACTCGAAGGCTTTGAATTGACCGGCGCCCACAACAACAGCCACAACGGCGCGGCCGTCCGAATCCACCAGGCCAACCACGTCACCATCCGCCGTTGCTCGATCCATCATAACGACATGGGCATCATGTCCAACGGCGACGGCACGCCCGCAACCGCCGTCGACCAGCGCATCGAGTTCTGCGAAATCCACCACAACGGAGACCCCGCCGAGCCAGGCTATAACCACAACCTCTATCTCGGCGGCACCAGCGTCACCCTGAGCTACTGCCAAATCCACCACAGCCTCACCGGCCACAACATCAAAAGCCGAACTCACCACACCCGCGTTCAGTACTGCTATGTCCACCACTCTGCCAACCGCGAACTCGACCTGGTCGACTCCGTCGATACCGCCCGACCGGACAGCCACGCCGTGCTCCTCGCCAACATCATCGTCAAGGACCCCCAGTCCAAGGGCAACCGCGGCGTCATTCACTTCGGACACGACGGCGACCAGCCACGCGACGGCACCCTGTTCCTGACGTTCAACACCATCCTGACGCCGTTCATCGCCCCGATCGTGGATCTCTCCTCACCCAAGACCCGGGCAAACCTGACCGGCAACCTCATAACCGACGGCGGAGCAAGACAAAACCGCCAGGTCATGGCCGCCGCCCGCGACGGAGCCCGGCTCGGCAACGTCATCGGCACGCACAACTGGTTCAGCGGCAGCTTCTCTTGCGACGACACCGGTCTCGATGCCAAAACCAACCGGTTGAACGACACCATGGCGAACCTGTTCACCAACCCGGCGGCACACGACTTCCACCTCGCCAGATCGGCCCCCCCCAACTTCGCCTCTTCCTTCTCGATCGACCAGTTGACCCTCCCGTCCGTCCCCGGCATGCCGGACACAGATGCCCAACCCGCACTGAAATGGCAGTATCGCCACCCCGCCGATCGGGAGGTACGACCCCCCGACAAGGAACTCACCTATGGCGCCCTCGCTCGCTGACCAGGCAGTCCCCACGCCACCCAACAACGCGGCGGCTCCGCCCACGCCCCAAAACCCAGACCCTTGGCCATCCGCCTCCAACGCAGGTAACATGCCGCCCATGCCCAAGGCACTGACCCTCCCTGAAACGCTGATCGCGGGGTCGATCCTCAGTGCCGTCCTGCTGGCCTTTGCCCTCGGTGTGGCCAATGTCCGTAGCGGCTTGAAGGAACGCCAGGTCAAGGAAGTGCTCGCCTTGCTGAATCAGGCGGTGGGTGCCTACCACAAGGCGACCGGCACGTGGCCCTCCGACACCAGGCCGCCCACCCACACGCCCACATCCGATCACGACCAGGGCAGCGCCGATAGAGTGATCGCCCTCCTGGCGGGCGTGCCCCCCGCCCGTATGCAGCTCGACCGGATCCGGCCGGTCTTCCGCGTACCCCTCAAGCAGCCCCCGCTGCCCGCAACCACCGCCCCCGCCTGGGGCACAATCCAGGACGCCTGGGGCCGCCGCCTTCGCTGCTTGACCACCGCCAGCCCGGCACCCAGCGACCAGGAAGCCGTCGCCGCCAATGCCGGCCGCCCAGTCTTCGTCAGCGCTGGCCCCGACGGCGATTTCGGAACCCTCGACATCGCCGCAACCGCGGACAATATCCGCAGTGATGGACGCTGAGGCCCCCTTTTCCATTACAATGGTCAGCTGATGGTCGCCGCCCCCAATGACCCCTTCAGCTTCGCCCTGACCGCGATGATCACCGTCGCGGCTCCGACGCTCCTCTGGGGAACCCTCGCCGCCGCCGCCCCAATCATCATTCATCTGGTCCTGCGCCAGAAATCACGCCACGCGTGGTTCCCGGCCCTGCGGTTGCTGACCCCCAAGGCGGCTGCCGGCCGGCAGGCCCAACGACTCCGCTACCTGCTCCTGCTCGCCGCCCGCATCACCATCCTGCTGCTCATCGTCACCCTGCTCATGGAAATCCGCTGCCAGCCGAACCAAGTCGCCGGACTGGCCTCGCGAACAACCGGCGAACCCGTCTCCGCAGTCATCTGCGTGGACGATTCGGCCAGCATGAGCTACCGATTCCAGGGCCGTACACGCCTCGAAGCGGCCTGCAACCTGGCCCGGACAGTCATCGAAGACCGCGGTCGCTTTGGCCCGGGCTGCGAGTTCGCCATCGTGACCGGCTCGGAAGAAAACCACGACAAGGAGAACTCGATTAGACAGGTCGCGACAACAGGCCTGTGGACCACCGATCGGGGACGAGCCGCCCAGACACTCCACCACCTGTCACCCGCGTGGCATGGCCGGGGAGCAGGCACCCTCCTTCAACTCGCCTACCGGCAGCTCGCCCAAGCCCGCAACCCGCGCTGCGAGGTATACCTGGTTACCGACCTGACCGAACACGCTTGGCGCGGTGCCCTGCCAACGCCTCCCAAAGATCTGTCCGCAGTCTGCGTGCTCGACGCCGGACACCAGGAGAACCTCAACCTGACCCTCGGCTGGCCGTCAGCCGGCGAACACGTCCTCCCCGCAGAGGTGAGCAACGCGATCGTCTGCCAACTGCGAACCGCCGATACGCCCGGGGAAACGTTCCTGGAACTGACTCTGGACGGCCAGCCCCGCGGCCGACAGGCCCTCGGACTACTGGAGGCAAACAGCGAACGGGAAGTCACCCTGAGCATCCCCCCGCTGCCAAAAGGAACCCACACCATCACCATCGAGCTCAAGCCCGACGATGCCCTGCCCGCCGATAACCACCGCTTCGCCTGCGTCCTGGCAGGCGATCTGCCGCGCGTGACCGTCCTCGCCGACCGACCCGACAACGAGGTGGCGGCCATGGTCGCAGCCATGATCGCCCCCACTGCCTTGACCTCCGTAGAGAGGCGCTATGTGGTGGACGGCATCGGCCCCGAAACCCTGGAAGCCAGCCAACTCGACGGCCGGGTGGCCGTGATCCTGGCCGACGCCGCACGAACGACAACCCAGGGGTGGATCACCCTCGGCAAGTACCTCGAGACCGGAGGAACGCTCATCATCATCCCGGGACCGAGCACGACACCGTCCGCACTCGCTCCCGCCACCCGGCTCCTGCCCGCCCCCATCGAGAACATCATCTCCCGCGATCCGCCGGTCCGTGTCGCCGCCACAGAACTCAGCCACCCCTACCTCCGGCCATTCGCCGATACCGGCATCGACTCCGTCAACGACCGCCCCGTGTTCCGCCACCTGCGTCTGGGACCGCCGGTCGCCGACGCCCAGGTCCTCGCACCCTTCTCCGACGGCAGCCCCGCGATCCTCGCTCGGACAGTCGGCAAGGGCCGAGTCCTCCAGATGGCGTTCTCCCCAGCCAGGGAGTGGAGCCTCTTCGGCTCCCAGGCCGCTCCCATGATCGTCCTCCTCCAGAGCATCCTGGCCGACCTCGCCCCACGCAGCGACCACGTCGCAACCTTCGCTGCCGGCGATACCGTCCGCCGCTGGCTGGACACGGCCGCCGGTCCGCTCACCCTCATCCAACCCGGTGAAACCCAACCGCGGCCCATGCTCACTCACAGCACGCAAGTCAAACTGCCAACAGCACTTCCGGGAAACTACCGCGTGCTGTCCGGCCAGGATACCCCACACGCCCTGCTGGACTACAGCGTCAACGTGCCCGAGGCCGAATCCGACATGACCCGCACCAGCCCCACCGCCATCACCGCACGGTTTCCGCCCGGCATGGCCACCGTCACCACCGACGTCGAGATCGTGGCCGGCAACCGAACCGGACAGGCCACCGTCCGCTGGACAGTCCCCGTCGCCCTCGCCCTACTCACCCTGCTGATCGCTGAAAGTCTTTTCGCCAACAGGTTTTACGGATACCGCGAGCCGCCCCGTGCCGGGCGGTGAGAACCACCTGACATCCCACGCTCGGCCAACGCCCCAGCCCCCCGAGGACTCCGACATCGTACCGCTCCCCCCTCCAAACGCCCCGAAACCGCGTTTTCTGGCTTTGCAAGCAGGGTCGGCTCTGGTACACTCCCGGACGCGTCGGGCTTGCCAAGATTTTGGAATCTGCATGGCGCGGCAGGAGTCCTTGAGCCCGACCAACGGAATCACCGGGAGTGAACGAGTATGGAAGAGTACAAGAAGTTGAGAGAATTGGTTGAGGCTGCCGCTGACGATGTGGACAAGGCCATCGGCGGCAACAAGGCCGCCGGTACCCGCGTCCGCAAGGCGATGCAGGATATCAAGGCCGCCGCCCAAGAGGTACGCAAGAAAATCCTTGAAGCCCGTTCCGCGCCCCAGTAGCCGAAGCCCGATCCTGCCGGCGGACTGGACCGGCCTGCCTTTGTCCTGCCCCCTCGACTTGCATGGTACCGTACCCAGGAGGAGACGATCGTACATGCGCGGGCACCGGCAACCAGGATCCCGCGGTGCGGCCGGATTACCCCGCTCGGCCAGGACTTCAGCCTCCCCATAGCACCCAGACCCGATTGGAGAATCACGTTCAATGGCTGCTCCACCTTTCGTCGATCTCGCCAAATTGGATCCCACCAGACTCCAGGTCACCAGGGAGCAGATCTATCAGCACCTGCCCCAGCGTTACGAATTCATGCAGTTGGACGGTATCGTGACCATCGATCTGGAGACCAACGTCGCCGTCGGCCTCCGCCTGGTTCGCGAGGACGAGTTCTGGGTGAAAGGCCATATCCCGGGCCGGCCCCTCCTGCCCGGCGTCCTCATGCTCGAGTCCGCCGCCCAGATGGCCGCGTACATGTCCCACGTCTTCCAGCCCGACAACCGCTTCCTCGGCTTTGGCGGACTGGACAACGTCAAATTCCGCGGCACCGTCACCCCGCCCGCCACCATGTTCATCACCCTCAAGCTGGTCGAGGCTCGCAGCCGACGCACCGTCTGCGACTCCCAAGGTTGGGTCGACAACCGCCTCATCTTCGAAGGCCGATTCACCGGAATGCCCGTCTAAACCGGTCCACACAATAGACGGGAAAACGGGACAGGTCCATTTATTTCGGAACGGGAAGCGGGACACGAAAAGGGGAAAGGGGGCCTCGTCTATTTCCAAAGCTCGAAACTCGCAGGACAGGACCCCGTCTATTTCGAAAGCCTGCTCTCCGCCAAACCGTCATCCTTCTGCTTGCGCGGCCGGCCCCGAGGGCGAAGCGAGCTCTCCAGGCCCAGCTTTCGCACCGTCCTGGCCATCCAGTCCGGCGTTCCGAACGGCCGGCCACGGGCTATCGATACCCGCAGGCAATCAAGCTCCGACTGCTTCTCCGCCCGGTTCACCCGCCGGAGCCAGTCATCCGGCCGGTCCACCACCCACTCGCTCAGCAACGACCGGGCTTTCTCGTCACCACGCTCCCGCCGCCACAGGCTCGACCACTGCCAATCCTCCGCTCGCCTCGTCAGGCCCGCCCGCAACGCGTTCCGCTCGACGTACCGGCACACCTTCAGGAAATGGGGGCCATCCTGGACTGGAAACGACTTGTACCGGCCTTGATAGATGTGCCCCGTGCCCACCTCCTGCCGGTGCTCCTGCCGGCAGCGCACGTGGGTGATGGTCAACCGCTGCATGAATGCGGCCAGTTCCCCGTCCCGCCGCGGCCACAGGACCATGTGCCAGTGGTTCGGCATGACGCAGTAGGCACAAATCCGCATCGGCCGCAGTTCCAGCGTCTCGGCCAACACCCGCTCGAACGCCTCGTAGTCCCCCGGCTTGTCAAACAGCCGCATCCGTCCAACCCCGCGGTTGAGCACGTGGTAGACCATCCCGCCCGGAGCTTGTCTCGCCGTTCGTGGCATGATGGACACCATAGCCCGGTCTCATCGCTCAGTCCACAACACACCCGTGATCCGGCTCCCTCGCGTTCAGGAACCATCCCATGCCACCCCACGCCCTTGACACGCCCCATCCCAACCGCTAGAATCCCACTAAGTTAGTGTTTACTAGTTAAGCACCTCCCAGGACCGGAGAGCTTGGGGACGTGCCTTGTCAGGGTACAACGCCGGCCGAAGCCCGGCACAAAAGGCCACGAACGATGAGAATCCACTTGGGTTTGGACATCGGCGCCGTTGGCATCAAGGCGGCCATCCTGGCGGACCGCACCGCGGCAAATGACCTCCCCAGCCCCACCGGGGCGGCCCACCTGCTCCGCTCCGTTGAAGTGCCCCCAGGGCAGGATACCGCCGTCCTGGTCACCCACTACCGCCGTACCAAGGGACGCCCCTCGGAGGCGGTCCAGTCACTCCTCAAGGACATCCTCAACGACATCCCCGCCGACCAGATCGCCGGCCTCATGCTCACCGGATCCGGCAGCGACCTCGTCGCCAAGGCCGCCAGCACCCCACGCTGCAACGAGTTCCAGGCCATCGCCCGGGCCGTCGACCTGCTCCACCCCGAAGTCCGCACCGTCTTCGAGATGGGCGGCGAGACCAGCAAGTACCTGAAACTGGGACCGGACCCCGCCAGCGGCACACTCGGCATCATCGACTACAGCACCAACGGTGACTGTGCGGCCGGAACCGGAGCCTTCCTCGATCAACAGGCCAGCCGGCTCAAATTCGCCGTCGAGGACATCGGCTCCCTCGTCGCTCAGGCCCAGCGGGCCGCCCAGATCGCCGGGCGATGCAGCGTCTTCGCCAAGAGCGACATGATCCACGCCCAGCAGAAGGGCTTCGCCCCCCCCGAGGTCCTCCGCGGCCTGTGCAAGGCCGTGGCCGTCAACTACAAGGCCGCCGTCGTCAAAGGCCGTGCCCCCGAGGCACCGGTCATCCTCATCGGCGGCGTCTCCGCAAACGCGGCCGTGGTCAACGAGCTCCGCGGCGTCTTCGACCTGGACGAAAACACCCTCACCGTCCCCGAGGCGGCCGAGTCACTCGCCGCGATCGGCGCCGCCGTCATCTCCGCGGCCTCCAATCAAGCCGACACACAAGCGGTCCGCGAACAACTCGCCCGACTGACCGGCAACCATCGCGACGCCGCCTGCGACTTCGCGACCTCCCCGCCTCTGACCCTCGACCGAGTCAAGCTGCTCCGCAACCAGGTGAAACCCTACCAAATCCCGGAGAACGGCTACCTCATCGACGCCTATCTCGGCCTGGACATCGGCTCCGTCGGCACCAAGCTGGTCGTCATCGACGAGCAGGGCGACGTCGTCCATTCAATCTTCACCCGCACCGACGGACGACCTATCGAGGTCGTCACCCGCCACATGCGCGAACTCGAACAGGCCGTCGGGGCCAAGGTCCGCATCCTGGCAGTGGGCACCACCGGCAGCGGCCGCGAGCTCATCGGCGAACTCGTCGGCGCCGACGCCATCACCGACGAGATCACCTGCCACAAGACCGGGGCCACCTTCGTCGGCGATCGGCTCTTGGGCAAGCGGCCCCAGACCATCTTCGAAATCGGCGGCCAGGACAGCAAGTTCATCAGCCTCGAGTCCGAAGGCGACGGCTCCGGCGACACCATCGTCGTCGATTTCACGATGAACGAAGCATGCGCCGCGGGCACCGGCAGCTTCCTCGAAGAGCGAGCCGAAGAACTCGGCGTCTCCATCAAGAACGAATTCTCGGCCGAGGCGTTCAAGTCCAAGGCCCCCATCAAGCTCGGCGAACGCTGCACCGTCTTCATGGAACGCGACGTCAACACCTGCATGCAGCGCGGCGCCAAGCGCGAGGACGTCATCGCCGGGCTCGCTTACTCCGTGGTCTACAACTACATCAACCGCGTGGTCCGCGGCCGCCCCATAGGCGACTGCGTCTTCTTCCAGGGCGGCACCGCCTACAACGACGCCGTCGCGGCCGCTTTCAGCGCCGTCACCGGCAAGGAGATCATCGTCCCCCCCCACAACGCCGTGCTCGGAGCCATCGGGGCCGCCTTGCTCGCCCGCGAGAAAATCGCAACCACCGGCCAGACGACCCGGTTCCGCGGATACCACCTCGACGAGGTCGACTACGCCATCCGCGAATTCACCTGCAAGGGCTGCGGCAACCACTGCTCAGTCCAGGAATTCACCGTCGAGGGCGAGAAGACCTTCTGGGGCGACAAGTGCTCCGACCGGTACCGCAAGCGGGCCAAATCCGACCGCAAGCCGATCATCACCGACCTCGTCGCCCTCCGAAAGGAACTGCTCTACGCCGACGACCGGGGCGACCCAGCCGACGCGACCCTCACCGTCGGCGTGCCCCTGGCCATGTACGCCCACGACCTGCTGCCGCTGTACCGCCGGTTCTTCCGCGACTGCGGCTTCAAGTTCGTCCTGTCCGACGAAACCAACCGCCAAACGATCCGCATGGGCTACGACTGCGTCGTGGCCGAACCGTGCTTCCCGATCATCGTGGCTCACGGCCACGTCGCCGACCTGATCGAGAAGAAGGTCGATTACATCTGGCTCCCCAACATCCTCTCCGCCCAGACCAAGTTCGCAGCCCGCGAATCACATGTCTGCGCCTGGGGCCAGACGCTGCCCTTCGTCATCCGCCAGGCCCCGGCATTCAAAACCTGGCAGGGCCGCATCCTCTGCCCAACGATCCGAATGCAACACGGCCCGGCCGAGATGCGCGAACAAATGGTCGCAACCGCCGCGGCGCTGGGCGTCAAACGCCGCACCGCCGATAAGGCCTTCAGCACCGGCTGGGCCGCCCTCGAAACCTTCCGCGACAAGTACCTGGAGGCCGGCCGAGAGGCCCTCGATGTCCTCCGGGATACCGGCGAAAACGGCGTCGTCCTCGTCGGACGCCCATACAACCTCCACGACCCGGGCGTCACCCTGGCAACCGCCCGAAAGCTCCGCGAACTCTACGGCGTCAATCTCATCCCGATCGACGCACTCCCCCTGGACACCGACATCAGCGACGTGAACGCCAATATGTACTGGGAGTACGGCCGCCGCATCCTCGCGGCCGGCAAGCTGATCGCCGACTACCCCAACCTGCACATGATCTACATCACCAACTTCAAGTGCGGGCCAGATTCGTTTGTGAAAACTTTCGTGCGCCCGGCGTCGGGCAAGCCGTTCCTCTCACTCCAGTTCGACGGCCACTCCAACGACGCGGGCATGATGACACGCTGCGAGGCCTATCTCGACAGCAAGGGGATCCTGCGATGGTGGCGAACCTGCAAAACCGAAATCGCGGCCACAGCCTCGCTGGCCGACGACTCTACATCCCACAAATGGCTTACGCCGGCTGCCGACTCGTGGCCGCCTGCTTCCGATCGATCGGCATCGACGCCCAGCCGGCACCCGACTCCGACGCCGAAACCCTAGAACTCGGCGGCCTCCACGTCAGCGGCGAGGAATGCCTCCCCCATAAGGTCACCGTCGGCGATTTCATGAAGATCTGCCGCCAGCCCGACTTCGAGCCCGCCAAGACCGCCTTCATGATGCCCACCGCCCACGGCCCCTGCCGATTCGGGCAGTACGCCCCCTACCTGCGCAACATGCTCGACCAGATGGGCCTCCAGGACGTCATGGTCTTCTCCCCAACCAGCGCCGACGGCTACGACGGATTCGGCGAAAACGCCCGCGAACTGACCAAGAACCTGTGGATGGGCGTTATCGTCGGCGACCTGGCCCTCAAGTTCCTGCTCAAAACCCGCCCCTACGAAACTCAGCCCGGAACCAGCGACCAGGTCTTCCAGGAATCCGTCGCCAGCTTCGCCCAGGTCCTCTCCACCCCCGGCCTCAAGACCAAAACCCGGCTCAACGAACTGGTCAAACGCATCGGGCAAATGCGCGACCAGTTCCGCGCCGTCCCCGCCAGGTACCTCAAGGGACGCCCGCTCATCGGCCTGGTCGGCGAGATCTTCTGCCGACTCAACACCTTCAGCAACGACGACGTCGCCCGCCGAATCGAAAAATTCGGCGGCGAATGCTGGCTCTCCGACGTCGCCGAGTGGGTCTGGTACGTCAACTGGTACGTCGAGCACAAGCTGGTACGCAACCGGGGACGGCTCAACGCCACCATGCTCACCCACAAAATCAAGACCCACCTGCAGCACAAGTACGAGCAGATCCTCCTCGCCCCCGTCCTGGAGGATCTCCGCGGCTACGAAGAACCTCACGACATCCGCGATGTGCTCCGCCAGGCCGAACCCTATCTGCCCCCCACCGGCTGCATCGGCGAGATGGTCCTCAGCGTCGGCAAGTCCATATACCTCCACGAGAAGGGCGCAGATGGCATCATCGACATCAGCCCGTTCACCTGCATGAACGGCATCGTCTGCGAGGCGGTCTACCCCGCGGTCAGTAAGGCCCACGAGGACCTGCCCATCCGCATCTGCTACTTCGACGGAGTCAACACCCACATCGACCGCGACCTGGAAATCTTCCTCGACCTGGCCAGAGCCTACCAGCGCCGCAAACGCCGGCCACGGGTCTACCCGGCGTATTTCGAGTGAGCCCCCTCAACGCACCTTGTCGTATGGCCACATCTCGATCCCGCCGTCCATCACCCGCACTTGGCGGAACCCGGCATGGCGAAGAATGATCGACGCCTCGTAGGCCCGCAACGAGAGCTTGCTGAAAACCACAATCTCCCGGTCACGCGGCAGCTCGTCGAGGCGGCCGCGAAGCGCACCCAGCGAAATGAACGTCGAACCCGCCAGGTGAATCTGCTCGTGTTCGCCCGGAGTGCGCACGTCGAGAAAAACAAACTCCCGCTTCTCGTCAAGCATCCCGCGGACCTCGGCGGGGGAAACGCCCACCATGTGGCCATCAAGCTTGTTCCGGGCCACATTCGCCGCGGTGATCAGGTTGTCCATGACCGACGAGTAAGGCGGCGCGTAAGTGAGATCCAGGCAGGCAATCTGATCCACGGTCATCCCCCCAATGATCGCCGTCGCCGCCAGATCGATCCGCTTCTCGCCCAGCCCCGGCCCCACCGCCTGAGCCCCAAGCAGCCGCCGCGTCGCCCGATCCACCACCAGCTTGAGCAGCAGCATCTTCGCGTTGGGCATGAACGGCTCCCGGTCCGGCCCGGGAACCAGCACGCTGACCACATCGAAACCACATTCACGGGCCAGGTACTCCGAAAGCCCCGTCCGGGCCACGCAGTACTCGAACACCTTGCACACCGCGCTCGCCAACACCCCCGGAAAACGATCCGAGCCGCCACACACGTTCACCGCCGCCACCCGCCCCTGCTTGCTGGCCACCGAACCGTACGGCACGTACCGCGCTTTCCCCGTGATCAGCCCTCGCGTCTCGACGCAGTCGCCGGCCGCGTAAATGTCCGGATCCGACGTCCGCATCATCTCGTCCACCTTGATCGCCCCCGTCGTCCCAATCACCAGCCCGGCATTCTCGGCCAACTTGACGTTCGGCCGAAACCCGATCGCCAGAATGACCAGATCGGCCGGAAGAAGCCCCCTGTCGGTCAAAACCTCCCGAACCTTCCCGTCACCCTTGAACGCCTGGACCGCCGTCCTCGTCATCATCCGAACACCCTTGGACTCCAGGTGCTGCTCGACCAGCGCGGCCATCTCGGCATCCAGGATCGGAAGCGGCTGCGGCCGACGCTCGACAATCGTCACCCGGCACCCCTTCTCCACCAGGTTCTGCGTGATCTCAACGCCCAGAATGCCGCCCCCGACAATGACCACGTCCCGAGCCTTGCCCCCGGCCAGCGCCGACTTGATCCGCTCCGCGTTCTTCAGCCCGTGCAGCGTGACCACATTGTGCAGATTCGAACCCGGAATGGGCGGAATCGTCGGAACCGAACCCGTGGTCAGAATCAGCTTATCATAAACCAGCGCCGACTCCGCCCCGGACACGCCATCCCGCACCCGAACGGTACGCTCGGCCCGATCAATGGCCAACGCCTCGGTCTGATTCATCACCCGCACGTTCTTGATGCTCTGAAAAAACACCGGATCCCGAACCGCACCCGCCGGCGTGCTCAGCAGCCCGCGAGGATCACCCACCACCCCGGACATGTAGTACGGAAGCCCGCACCCGGCGCAGGCAAGAAACTGGCTCTGCTCCACAATCGTCACCTCGGCGTCAGGCATGAGGCGGATAATCTTGGACGCCGCCTTGGGCCCGGCGACCGAACCGCCGACAATGACCACCCGCAAACGTGCAGGCATGGGCGTTCCTCCCGCCTGGGCAGCCGGAGCGTGATCCGGCCGCGGCAGGCACAGAACAATGCGCGCCCCCCCAAACTCCGATGGCTCGGCCCACACCCTCCCGCCAGCCGCTTCCACCACCGACTTCACAAACGCCAGGCCAAGCCCCGTCCCCGACCGGGCCGAACCCGTCGCCCTCGCCGTGCGATGAAACGGCTCAAACACCTTCTCCCGGTCATCGGCCGCAATCCCCACCCCCGAATCCGACACCGCCAGCAACACCCCACCACCACCTGCATCCGGCGAAAGACTGACCACCACCCGCCCGTGCTCCGGCGTGTACTTGAAGGCATTGCTCAACAGGGCATCGAGAACCTCAGTCATCGCCGGCTCGTAGCCCCGCACCACCGCCAACTCGTCCCCCATGTCCAGCGCTAGGCTCACGTGCGCCCGGCGAGACTCCTCGACATGACGCGGCCAGACCTTCCGAATCAGGGCGGCGAGATCGGCCGTGCTCGTCACCGCCAGATGCGAGTCGCTCGCCCGGGCAATGGCCAGCATGCGCTCCGCCGCCCCAAGCGCCTGCTCGCACCGGGCCAGGGCCTTGCTCACCAGGTCCTTCTGCTGGTCATTGAGCGGGCCGGCAAACTCGCCGAGCAACGTCTTGAGCAACATCGCGGCCGTGGCCACCGGCCCCTTCAACTGATGGGCAACCAGCGACGCATACTTCAATCGCTCAAACTGACTCTCCTCGGCAGACATGCCCGCCTCTCCTCGGCCGAAAGAACGAGCCCATTGTAGCGGCCGACGTGAACTGAAGGCAAAAGAGGAAAACGCGGCAATCAGGGATCATAGTTGACTGCTACACGCTCACCCCAGACCCTTGCCCCCCATGCCCAGTCCCTTGCTTTTCTCCCCCCCTTCCGTTACCAAGATCAGTTTTTGAGCTTAGGCTCAAGGGAGTGAAATCGCATGGCCAAAACCGTCCTGGCTTTCATGGCCCACCCGGATGACGTCGAATTCAAGTGCGCCGGCACCCTCGCCCGCCTTAAACAGGAGGCCGGCTGCCGAATCGTCATCGCCACCGCGACCAGCGGCGACTGCGGCTCCGTCCAGTACCCGCCACAAGAAATCGCCCGGATCCGCAACCAGGAGGCCAAACAATCGGCCGCCATCCTCGACGCCGACTACTACTGCGCCGGGTCGGTCGACCTGCTGATCGTCTACAACGAGAACACCATCCGCCGCTTTACCGAAGTCGTTCGTAAGGCCCAACCGGATATCGTCATCACCGCTCCACCGGCCGACTACCTCATCGACCACGAAATGACCAGCCACCTGGTCCGCACCGCCTGTTTCGCCGCCCCCGCCCCCAACTTCCTCACCTACGACATCGACCCGGCCAAGCCCATCCCGGCCGTCCCTCACCTCTACTACTGCGACGCCGTCGATCACAAGGACATCCACGGCCAGCCGTTCCAGAGCACCTTCGTCGTCGATATCACCGCCGTGCAGCCAATCAAGGAGAAAATGCTCGCCTGCCACGCCTCCCAGCGCGACTGGCTCCGGGCCCACCATGGAATCGACGAGTATTTGGACATGATGCACCGCGCCGACGAAACCAACGGCCGGCTGATCAACCGACCTGCCGGCGAAGCCTTCCGCATGCACGCCGGTCACGGCTACCCGCAGGACAACATCATCACCACATTGCTGAAGACGTGAACAAGAACCGGAGATTGCGGCCAGCAATCAGCAGTCAACACGCGGCAGGCACTCGGCTATCCGCACCTTGCCGACCGCCTCTCCTCCCCCTCTCAGTCGTCCACCGTGTTATAGTACCCGATCGGAGCCGTCTCCGTGATCCGCTCCGGCAAGTCATTGCTGTACAGGCACCGCGTCCGGTCCACGGTCACCTGCGTCCGGAGCCAGATCGGCTGGCCCGCAGAGGTGTCTCCGATCACCGCGTAGATCGTGAACACGTGGCTCTTCACCGTCGCCCAGTCCTGAAGCCGAACCAGAGGCGCGATCCACTGCAGGTATCCCAGGTACGTGAACGGCCGCTGAACGCTCGTGGGATCGTCCGTGGTCGTCTCGTACTGGTAGGAACGGAAGCCCCCCATCGTCAGCGTCTCGTTGGTCCCACCATCCTTCTTGGTACTGACTTCCACCTTGATACTGCTGATCAGATCACACAGCGAGCCGACGGACGCGAAACCCGGCGCACCACTGCTGTTCGCCACCAGCGTCCGGACGTTGCCATCACCCCATTGCACCGACCGGTTCTCGCGATAGCTGACCATCGACCGGGCCCATTCCGCCGAAACACTGGGCAGCCCTACCCCGGTCTTCCTGAAAGCCAGCGGGTCAGCCGGCTTGACGGCGTAATGCTCATCAACCAACGCCCCCATGAACACCGCCCCAGGCCGGCTCTTCAGCTGCTTGAAGCTCGCCGGATCCAGCCGCCAGCTCTCCAACTCGGCCACCGGCAACCCCGAGAGCGGACCACCGTCCATATTCGGAATCGCATTGTCCGAAGCCACCGAGGTCGAGAACGAAGGGATGGCGTCCGGCAGAACCGGCAGACCGTCGAGCACCCACCACGGGGCCAGGTTCACATTGACCCGCCCGCTGACCTTCGGACCCAGCGGCGAGGCGGCATCCTCCACCGGCTCCACCCGCGGATAGCTGCACCTCAAGACGCCGGTCGCATCGTACGCCGCAAACGCATAAGCCCCACCGTACGCCGCAGCGTAGTCCAGCGAGTCAACCATCCCCATACTGTCGGCAGCAGCTCCCGTCAGAGCCTTGGGCAGAGGCCGGACCAACTCCTCCAGGGGCAGCGCCGTGAAGTAGTCGTACACCAGCTGGCCCCACGGCCCGCTGAACCGGCCCTTCTGGCCATCAAGATCCATGGCCCTTTGATCAGTGTCAAAAACAGGTAGATGCCCGTTATCGACCTGCACCAGCTGGCCGAAGACCTGACGCCCCGTCCCCGGCGGCGACTGCGTGGCCGCCACGGTGGCAGGTGTCTGAATGCCGCTGGCAACGTCCTGCCGGTGCGCATAACGAGTCACCAGCAGCAGCGTGCCCGTGGTCGGGAACGCAATGCAGCCACCAGTGTACGGGTCGATGCCGCGATCCGAGGTCACAATCGGGAACGGCGCCAAGGGAGCCTTCGCGGGAAGGTAAACCTTGACCGCGTTGTCCGGTGGCTTGACGAACGGACTGAAGGCCAGAGCACCGCTCGCACTCGCCTCACCAAGCTGGATGCCCAGCGCCTCACGCCAGGCAAGCCACTGGTTGTCGCAGACCACCTTCTTCGGCGCCGGACTGTAGGGCAGCGAGTCCCGCTCGCTGAGCTTGGGCAGGAAACCGGCGGCGGACATGGGATGCGAATTCAGAAGATTGTGCTGCATGCGGCCCTCGCCCACGCCCAGCCGGGTCAGCGGGTCTGCATCATAGTTCAGCGGGAACAAGACCTGGCGCCCCAGCGTGAAATACCAGTGTTGCGGCGGCTCCCCCGCGGGCTCCTTCGGACGCTGGAGCGAAGTGTCCAGCACCAGCAGATCACTGGCCCCCGTCGGAGACTTGATCTTCGCGTCGCTGGTGTCCCACTCACCCGCCCATCGCGTCGCCGGCAGCTGCGGAACCCCGGCAGGGATGACACCCGCTCCCGGATCCGTCGGCATCATCTCGTCGATCACGACTCTCAAGCTACCCCCGCCCACCCCGGAAACGTCCACGATCCGCAGCCCGTTGCGAACCAGCTGCACCGGCTGTCCCGCTCCAATCTTGAAGCCGGTGGCCTGGAACACGTTCTTGTTGACGACCGCGGGAACGGCGAGATTCGGGTCACCGTTGATCGAGTTGATCACCTTCACGGCTTGGTCGGACGCGGTCGAACTCATGATCACCAGGTAGCTGCGCGGGGCAATCGTCTTGGACGGCGTGGTGACCACGTCAACCAGCTTGATGGCACCGGCTACATCGTTGTTGACCTGAAGCTCGAGCCCGCTGAGACTGAGCTCCTCGTCATACGGATTGTAAATCTCAACGGCATAGACCGATCTGCCGTCATCCCGGTTCGCGTTCCAGGCCAGGGGGATCTGCGTCGTGTCCACCGTGATCACCACCCTGGCGTACGCCTCGGTCAGGTATGGCTGCTTCTCAACCCCGAAGACCTTGACCACAGGGGCACCCGCGGGCCACTCAAAGTAGGTGCTCGCCTGGAGCTTGTAGGCGTAGGGAACCGCGGCACCCGCACCCCACTCACTCACGGCCAGCAACGCGGTGTCATCATCAGCGAAATCAACCGTGTTCACCGCCAACTGAGCGGCCAAGTGAATCTGCTGCCGCAGCTGGGCCTCCGTCGGATCAACGTGGGTGCCCGGCACCGTGGTGTGCTGAATCATCGCCAGGTAATAGGCCATCAACTGCTCGACCCGGCGATAGCTCGGAGTCTCAACGAAAGTGGACCCGCTGTAAACCGGAACGAGCACGTCCCGCAGACTGAAGGCCGTGCGGAGCCCGGCTGTATTGAACTCCAGCGAATTGCCCGGGACGCCGTCCAATACACTCCCAACCCGCCCGACCGCGTTCGCCGGGAAGTTGACCGCGTTGGCCGGATCCGGGTTCAGAATGTAGTAAAGGCCGCGGTAGAAGTCCCTGTACGTCGGATCAGCGACATTGACCCCCTTCTCGAATCGCCCTTGCTCATCCCGGTTGGGCCGCAGGATATCATCACTGCTGAAGGCCGTCACCAGATGCCGCCGGTCGTAAGTGTCCTTGCTCGCCGTGTAAGTGCTCTCCGCCCGCCCCTCATCCGAGGGCGTCAGCCGCAGCTGGCACCAGTCGCTGTCCGCCGGATCTCCCCCGGCCGGACTGTTGTCCAGAGGCCAGTAATGAGGCGTCCGCCCCGTGATGACGCTCGACGCACCACTCGGAGCTTCATACCCCAGAGTCACCGGCAACCAGTGAATCACATTGTTCAACGCCAGCTGGCTGGGCGTCACATCCGTACCATTCGCGTTCTTGCCCAGGCTCTTCGGCAGCATGAACCGCCTGCGAATCGCGGCTTCGTCCGTCGCCCCGAGAACAACCTTCTTGTCCAGAAACAGCGAGGATGGGTTCGCACCAAAACCATCCTCCGCGTGGAACACCTGATCCAGCAGCGTCGGAGCGGTCTGCCGGTCCAACAGAACCATGCCTCCGTGCGGAAGAACACGAAGATCAGCCTCGTACGAATCACCAAACAACCCGACCGAGTTGACGTCCCCGGTCTTCATCGAGTCCTGGAGACCGTCCCCGTCCGCGTCCCGCACCGGACCCCGGGTCAGCCCCACGCCAGTGATCTTGTTGGCCCCGGGTCGCAAACCGGAAGTGGCCTGCAGCGTCGCGATGTCAACGTTGTCAACCGGCCAGGAGGAGGCAAACAGGGCCCAGATCTTGCCGTTGCTGCCAAGCCCCGCCAGATACGGCTCCGCACTGCTCAGCAGAAGATCACCTTCACGTACCAGCGTTTGAGCGTTGACCGAAGAACCTGACCACAACCCGGCCAGATCCCCGTAGTCCTCGATCACCGAGGTCTCAGCACCCCAGCCGCGGTTATAGGGCGTTCCATCCTTGCCGACCACGTCCTCACGAAGCGCCGAAATCGCCGGCTCCAGAATCGTCTTGGCCACCGCATCAATGCTCTTGCCCACCTCGGCCGTACGAGCCGTCTGCCGCTCAAACCGGGAAACGATCAACAACGTCGAGCCAACGATGAAGAGCATCGCCAGCACACCCACCACCAGGATCATGACTGTCCCGCGTCGCCGCGTTCGCTCAGTTTGTCTTGTTCGGGGCACCATGGTCAGGTCTCCATTACTACATCCAACCCCTTTTACGACTGGACCAGGTGACAAGTCCAGAAGATAGGGACAAGTCCAGATGGAATCGAACGATCGGCAAACACAGGCCTATCGGCCGGTTCAAGCCAAAACGAGAAATGGTAACCGAAAACCGAGACGACCGAAACACCACCCGAAACTCACGCCCACCGTCGCTTCAACGCCCCCCCCATCCCCAACCCGCCTACTCCCAGGCATGCACGATGGTCTGAACAACCGGGTCGGTCAGCCGGCGGCTGGCGTCGAAAAGCCGAATGGTGATCCGAACCGCCTTGGGCCAGCGGAAGGGATTGCTCTTGTCGCGAAGATCGACATCGTTCGTGTTCGCCTCCGGATAGTCACCCGGACTCGTCGATAGCTTCGACCAGACCACCACCTGACCGCTCGGAACGGCCTGCCAGCGAATCGGCTGCGGCTTGGGGTAATACTCCTCCGCCGTGCCCTTGGCATCCTTGTCCTGATCAAGCCATGTGGCCACGTCCGGTTCGTTGGTGGAGGGGTTCAACGCGATCTCCCGCGGATCGTCGTAAGTGTACTCGACCTTGAAGTCGGCACAACCCGGCAGGAAATAAGCCGCTAGCCGCTTCTCCATGCCCAGCGGCGGATTCGGGTCAATGAAAGAGCGGCTGGAACCGGGGCGGCTCGGATCGTGCACATAGAACCACTGGGGCCAGTACGCCGGCGAACCCGAAGACCCGAAAGTGGGAAACACCGTCGTCGTCGGAACATACGTCGTATACCCCGCGTCCAGCGCACCCTTTCGCCGCCAGATGTTCCCGGCACGGGTATACCACTTCTTGTCCGCCAATACGAAAGATCCGCCCGGGCTGAAATACCGGTTGGGATCCCAGAGGAACTTCTCGCCCGCCCCAACAAAAAACGAAAAATCCAGATTGGCCTCATCGTAGTGGAAGTGGCCCGGCCAGACACCACTATCGAACGCGGACCACGCCTCACGGTAGACGTCCGCGTAGGTGTCCGGGGTGCCGGTCTCGCCGGTGAACGCCACGCTGGTCAAAGGCCAGACACCAGTGTTGGCCCCCGCGATGCCCAACTTGGTGAAACCAACAATCCGCCGGGCCAGATGCCACTGCGAAGCCGGAATCGCCGAGGGCGACCCCTCAACCATCCGCGTCGTGCCCGGCAGCCAGCTCCCATTGGTCGGGTTGAGCCGGGCAAGGTTCGCATGACCGTAGACCACTTGCCGGTACTGCTCGAAGGTCGGACCCGAAGGACCGGGATCGAAGACAAACGGGTCGAAGTCCTGCTTGTTGAGCAGCATCAGGACATCCGCTTGATGCGGCGCCGGCGAGACCCCATTGGTCCGGTCATCGGCGGTCAAATGGGCACTCACCGTCACCCCCGCGATCGCCAGGACGCCATCCGTCGGTACCACGGCCTGCAAATCCTGCTGGATACTGTCCGTGATCTGACGAAGCTGGCGATACAACGCCGTCGTCGCCTGGGCCGTCCCGCTGGCCTTCCCGGCCGTCGAGAAGATCATCCCAATCATCGCCATCAAAGCCAGCAGAATCGCCACCGACACGATCAACTCAACCAGGGTAAACGCCCGACGCGTCGATCCCCTCTGACTGACCGCCACCCGCCGACCGCTGATCGCTCGGTACTCCGTCACGGCGCCACCACCTTTCGCAGGGCGACGCCCACCACCGGCGAGCGGCTCTGGAAGCTCACCCCCGTCGTGCTCCGCTCCACCGCCGGCGGAATGACCCACGCCAGCACGTCCTGCGCCGACCCCTTGCCTCGGGCCACCGTCAGGCGCGACCAATCGTTCACCGTCGCGGTGTAGGTGTACTCGTCCCAGGCCTTCGGCGAACTCAGTACCTTGACCTCCGACGCCAGTACCCTCTGAAAAGTCCCCGCCCGGAGCTGCCCCTTCCCTTGGGCAATGATGAAATACGATCCCGCAGGCAGCAGCCGGGCAACCTCCGTGGTACAGTACACCTCGCCGCTCTCCAGATTCACCGCCATCAACTTCACCAGCCACGGAACCGGAAAAACCGAGTCCTCCTCCGCCGCCGGATCGGC
Source organism: Phycisphaerae bacterium (assembly GCA_018003015.1). Taxonomy (NCBI): domain Bacteria; kingdom Pseudomonadati; phylum Planctomycetota; class Phycisphaerae; species Phycisphaerae bacterium. The sequence continues at coordinate 131,647 of JAGNEZ010000001.1, forward strand.
CTGCGGCTGCCAGCAGGCATCCAGGTGATCCGCGCTGTTCGATGCGAAGTCAAAATCCACGTTGTACCCGCCGCCCCCCGCGATGCTCTTCTGCCGGGCAAACCTCGCATTGGCATCCCCACGATACAGCGTCACCACCGTCACCAGCATCTCCGCGTGCTTGGGATCGGCCAACATCCGGTGGCTGAACGCCAGCCAGGAATACCGCCGCGAGGCCAGGTCCCGAAGAACATCGGTCAGCGTGTTGATGCCCACGTCCTTGGGACGCCACACCGAGGCCGAGTAAGCCGAGTAACCCGTCGAACTGGACATCCCATACAACTCCGCCGTCGGAAACGGCGGATACACCTGATCAAGCAGGTGGATGCGAGGCAGTGTCACCACCGGCTGTGGGTGATTGTTGTCCGAGCGAAAGGTCGGCAGAACCATGGTCCTGACCACGGCGTCGATCGTCTTCTCTGGAGCCTTCTGGGCGACATCGCGGTAGTCGGCCGGCAGGTTCTGGGCCGGAACCACGGAAACGGCATCTTCGGGAGCGAGCTCGCTCGGCCAGCCAGTCTGCTCGGTGAAGACCCGGCACTTGGCAATGAACTCCGGCACCGTCTGCTGTACCGGAACCAGGCCCGGCCAGTTCTTCGGCGCCCAGACATACGGCGGCCCCACCTGAACCCCGTAGCTCGCCTTCAGCGAGCCAACCGATCCCACTAGGAGGTCAATGACCTCCTGCTGCTGCAGACTGATCTGGCCATTGGCACTCATGTCCGTCCGAAGGATATCCGGAACCAGAACCCGGGCAGCGGCAGGAACGGCAGCCGTGTCCGCAATCTTGTCCAGCTGTTTGTATCCCGGCACCTTGACCGTCAGCATCGCCATGCCGACATCCGTCACCGCCTGCGAAATGTCCATCTGCACCGTGTCACGGGTCAGGTCCAGACCCACCGGGAAGATCGTCGCCACCATCACGATCCCGATCCCCAGGATCATGATCGCGATCATCAGCTCCAGCAGCGAAAAACCCTTGCGTCTGGTCATGGCTGGGCACCCTCCACCAGGGTCCCCGTCGCCCGATTGACGAACAGGACCCGGGCGCTGTCTCGCAGGAACGCCACCCGCGCCTGGCTGTCCTCGGACGGAATGCTCTCCCATTTCTTGCGGTCGTACAACAACAGACTACGGGCGGATTCCATCGGATGAGTCACATACCGAGCCCAGATGTAGCCGGTACCTGCTTCTATGTAGGGCTGGGTCATGTCGGCGTAGGAGTTGTCACTGGCCTTGAACCGCGTCAGCTCGCCATTGGAGCCGATGACCACAAAAAACGTCTCAATGGAATTGTAGGGCACCGGCGGGCTCGGCGCCCCCAACGCCGCCGGTATATAACTCAGCTTGCTCCCGGCCAGCGAGACCAGACTCAGGGCACTGGACGGAGCAACCCAGAACCCGCGAGGCAGGTTGAAAACCTTCGATTGCGGATCGTGCCGGAAGGCCGCATCCTTGAGCGGAGCGTAGGTGAGAATCCTGGCTCGCTGGTGGTCCAGCCATACCACCCCCTGGAAACCCGAGTTCGTTCGATCCTGCCCGGCCACGTCAACCATCAGCCCATGGTCGTTGACCTTGTAGGCCCGCTCAAACCGGATCGCCACCGGCAAGCCCGTGGCCTGGGCCGTGGCCTGGGCCGCAGTCAGCAAACCGTTGATCGTGCTCACCGCCTGCGATTCCTCGTTCGACGACAGCATCGGCCCGATCGCCGGACCCGTCAGCGAAACCAGCAATACGATGATGCCAACCACAACCATCAGCTCGATGAGCGTGAAACCACCCCTCATCGCTGACCCCTGACCGCCGATCGCTGACCGCTGAAAGCTACTCTTCATCATCACGGACCCTTCAGGATCACATCATCACTGACATCCTCGGACGAAAACGGACCGGCGAACACGCCATCCGGCCCCGCCGACCGCAACTCCCACGAGGCCTGGTACGCGTACTTGTCCGCAATCGGATCCCACCCCACAGGCTCCTTCACCGAGTAACGCAGCGGACGCTTCCAGGCATCGATGATCTCAGTCAGGTCCACCATCTTCTCGGTCCTCTCCGGAACAATGACCCCACCAGCACCATACGACACGTCGGGAAGATGGGCTTTCCCGTTGATCGTGTTCTCGAAGGCAATGTCCTTGTCTTCGTTGGCCTTCGACGCGGCCGGCAACTGGTTGAGGATCAACCTGGATTCCGCACACAGTTCGTTGAGGCAGAACACCAGGCACTCAATGCTGGCCGCGTCTCTGCCAGGATCGGGAGCCACCCAGGCCCAGCTCCCAGGGTTGGTCGGATCCCGCCGCAGGTGCTCCCAGGGACCATTCTTGACCGCCCCCAGCAGAAAGCCATACTTCACCACCGTCTCCCCTGTCGTCTCCCCCGTCCAGATCTCCGAGCTGCTCCACGCCGGAAGCACGACCCTGAGATCAACCGGATCCAAACGAGGATCCAGAATCCTGCCCGTCGGCGTCGGGGGCAACGTGCCGAAAACATCGGACAGCCGCTCCGCCCTCCAGTCGTTGGGCGCAGGCTGCCCGGTGGGACGCAAACGCACATAACCCGACCTCGCCAGCGGCCGAGCGTTCGAGAACGCCGTAATCCCCTGCTCCAGCACCTTCATCGTCGCCAACGTCTGGCTCCGTTTGTTGCGTTCCAGCAAACTCGCAGTCACCGGGGCAATGATCGCGATTAATAAGGCGAGGATGCCAACAACGACCATCATCTCGATCAACGTGAAACCCACACGCAACCACAAATGCTGCGCGCTCACCGCCGATCGCCCCCGCCGCCCGGTCGAATGGCCAACGGCGCACCACTCCCGTCCAACCCGCGATGTATGCAAGGTTTTCATGACGCCATCCATTCTCGCCATCCCCAGGTGTCGAGCCCTCCGCCACGATCGACCCACCCACACCCAGCCCGACTTTAACGTCAGTATAGAGGATGACTTACGATCTGTCGAGATGAAAGACCGCCTTCCGCGTTCAACCTCAGCATTCACCCCTCATCCCCCCCCCCACGAGCCAGGAGAACACGCCAACCCTTGGCTTCGTTTGGCGCTCAGCCTTCTCCCGGCAATCGACACCCCCAACCCGGCACAACCCCCATTGGCTTCGTTTGGCGCCCGACATTCTCCCAAAACCAACACGCCAGCCCCCGACCACGACCCCCATTGGCTTCGTTTGGCGCTCCACCGTCACCTCGACCGGCCACCCCATCCGCCCTCCCCTCGGCGTCAGTCCTTCCGCTCGCACACAATGCTCACCAGATCGATTCCCAATCCCGTGGAACTGGAGTTATTACCAACCAGCTTCATCATCAGGTCGTTGTTCCCTTCGACCAGATCCATGACCCCCAGCGGGATCACCTCGCTCTTGACCCGGCTCTCCGCGTACATGTCCACCGGCTCGCCCACCGGGGCTTCGTTGTCAAACAACTGCACCTTCGCCTGGGCGGGCCCTTTCACCACCTCGACCGAGACCGCGTACCGACCCGTGGCCGGCAAATCAACCGTCAGGCACAGGAACGGCGGGCCGAACCAGTCATGCTCCTTGGCCGCCTGCAGCGAGGTGAACCGCACGTCGTGGCCACCCACCTTCTCGCCCTTCTTGGTCAGCGTCGCCCCGTCAAAGGAGAACCCCTTCACCGGAATGTTCCACCCCGCGGCAAACGTGATCCGCTTGGGATCCACCACCACCCGCCGACCCGCTTCCGGAACCGTGCCGCAACCGGCTGGCGTGTTCTCCGAGTAGAGCAAGGTCAGGCCCGCGTAGTCGCCCTGCTCGCTGTTCTTGTCCCCGCCATGCTCGATGCACTGGCGAAGGCTCTTCCGGTAGGCGTAGGCGTCGGTGAGCATGAAACGATAGGCCCCGGTCCGCCCGAGGTGCTTCATATAGTCCAGGCAACCACTCAACGGGAACGATCGCCGCTGATCCCACCGGCCGGGTACGTCATACCACCCGCCGTTGAAAAAGTCCTCCGAGCCGGTCCCGTGGATGGTCAGCTCACCGTCGAGCCAGGTCTGGTCGTCTCCTTCGAAGAACAGCGTCCCCCCCGGCCGCTCACCCTGGGCCTGGATCAGGCAGGCAACCAGGTGACCCCGGCCCGGTGTGTCGATGAAGGTGAACGGCTCACCCCGGGTCGTCGGGTTCTCACGCCGCCACAGGGCGTAGAATCGGCCCTCGTCGGCCGCCCGCGCGACGGCCGAAACCACCACCTGCCCGGTCACGCCAATGGCCCCGCCGTCCTTCCGCTCGGAGACCAGCTCAAGCTTCGCCGACTTCTCGAACGGCATGGGGAAGTAACAGTAGCCCTCGTCATTCCTGGTACCGAGCATCAGCCCGGTCATGGCCGGCCGACCCCACGCCGAGCCGAAGAAATCCCCCACCGGGCAGAGGATCGCTGGCCCCGAAGCCCCATCCCAGGTCACCTTGAGCAGCACGTCGCGGGCCTTGCCGCCCAGTTGACTCATCGGCCCGATCCGCAAACCGACAATCCGGCCACCCTGGTCGGTCTCGAACAGGGTCGCGCTCGCCCCCGGCTTGAGCACCGCGGAAACGGCATGGTCCGCCGCGACCGCCCCCGCCGGACTGCCGAACGGGCTGATGTCTCGACCGCTCGAGCCGAACAGCCTGCAGGCCTTCTCCTGGTGGGCGAGATACTCCGGCGACGACTGGGGATCGAAGCTCTTGATCGGCGCATCGTCCGGGTAGGTGGCGTAGTTGATCTGGTAAAACTGGATCTTCTGAGCCTTGGCCAGCACCTTGAGCGACTTCTGGTACGGCAGGGGCACGTAGCAGTAGAACCCTCCCGCCCCGAATCCGACCAGCGGCGAGACAAACGGAGCCTGTTTGCCCATGAAGATCTCCCGGAACTTCACCTCGATCCGCGGAACCTCCTCGCCGTCGAAGTAGAACCCGAAAACGTCGTCGGTGGGCGTGGGCGTCCACAGACGGTACACGATCCCCGGCCCTTTCAGGTCCGCCAGGACCAGGCCGTCCGCCTCCTTGCGCACAAAAGAGTACTTGCCGGAGAAACCGTCGTCGTTGCCGCCGCTGCGGTCGTAGCTCGAGATCGACGCCACCTTGACCGAGTCCTTGAACATCGGCAGCCGATCAAGCCGGTACAGCTCCTCGATGCCCAGAACCCACCGGTCCGGCGCGGCCGACGCCGGGGCCGCAATCCCGGCCAACATCGCCACCGCGAACAAGGCATAGCCCGCACCATGCATGACCACTCTCCTTCGAAACGGCAAAACCGCCTTCCGGCGGTCGAACGCATCCACCGGCCGGCACCCTTCTCCACGCCCCACGCCCCATCCTCAACTCCCCGAGCCGCGGCCCCGCCGCAACGCCGGGTCCGCTCAAACCTTCAGGAAGACCTTCTTGCGATACAGGAAATACAGGAACAGCCAGACCAGCAGGAACTCGCCGGCCTGCATCAGCACCGGCCAGGCAGCCTCCGCCGCCCAGCGATGAACCGCCCCCTGAAAAAAGAAATCCGCCGCCGCCCGGAAATCAATGAACCGCTGCCCCACGTAAATGGTGATCGGATTGAGCCCGATGACGATGAACACAAACGACCACCGCCACAACCCGATCACGTCGATCACCAGGTAGAAGAGCCCTAGCAGTAAAAGGCTCCATCCGCCGGCATAAAGAACGAACGAGCTGCTCCAGAGGTTCTTGTTGATCGGGAACAGCGGCTTCCACTGCCGGCAAAACTCGGGCAGCCCGGCCATCGCCTGCCGCCAGGACTCGGGCAGACCGCTGAACAGGCCACCCCAAAACTCGGTCAGCCCCGGCAGGTCCCCGCCACCAATCACCAGACCCAGCAACAGACTCACCAGCCCCGCCGCCAACAGCCCCAACGCCTTGACCACCCCTCCGGGCCACGCCCCCCGCAGCCAACGCCCGGCCATCGCCCCCAGCAACGCCGTCGAAACCGCCGGAACCGTCGACAGCAGCCCTTCAGGATCGTGGTCCCCCCGGTAAAGCGCACCCGGAACCAGAAGCCGATCCACATACCCCGCCAGGCAGGTGGACTGGTCGTCCCATTGGCCCGCACCAACCCCAGGCACCGGGATGTACCTCAGGGCCGCCCAGTACGCCACCAGCAACCCAACGAATGACAGCAGCTGAACGCGAACCCCCGCGTTGATCACGATCACCGCCGCCAGGCCATACGCCAGGCCGATCCGACCCAGTACGCTGCAGTACCGCTGATGGGCGAAATCACACTTGAACAGGCCGTTCACCACCATCCCCAGGAACACCAGCAGCACGACCCGACGCGCGATTCGCCAGTAAAGACCCCCTTTGCCCTCGCCCCGCTCGAGCCGGGATACCAGGGCGAACGGCATGGTCACCCCGGAGATGAACAGGAACAGCGGGAAGATCAGATCCTCGAACTGGAAGCCGTGCCACTTCACATGCTCCAGCTGGCTGGTCACCGCCTTGAGACCCGGCGTCGACCAGTACCCGGCGATCGCCTCGATCAACGCCCCCCCGCCGATGATCCAGAACATGTCAAACCCGCGAAGAGCATCCAGCGACCGCAGCCGCGGCGACCGGCCCGCGGCCAACGCCGGAACCGGCGGCTTGACCCCCGCGACCGAGCCTCCAGACACGCCCTCCAGCGGAACGCTCGCCGTGATATCCTCTGGGTGCATCGCCAGAGACCCGGATGGATCAGTCGACATCGTCCCTCCTATCGGGAAAAGGCAACGGGCGCCGCAAACGGATGACCAAAGTCCGCCCGCGGCGCCCGCTACCATAGGAGAGACAGGCTCCCAAGTCCACCTCAAGGGGCGGTCACGATCACGTTGTCGTACACCACATAGCTCGCCGCCTGCGAGATGGAGGTGAACATGTCCATGTACCCGATCAGAATCTTGCCGCTGGGATACGAGGACGCGGCCCGAGCGGCAAGGATCGTGTCGTTGATCCGCCAGGTGACCAGCCCCCCCGCGTGAACAACATCAACCCGAGCCCAACCCCAACCGTTGCCCCCAGTGTTGCCCGGCGACCCCGCAATGAAAGACCTCGGGGCCGGGAACAACGCCGTGTACAACGCCGCCGCGGAATCCTGGCTCCCGCTGGCCGCCTGGAAACCGGCCGCCGTGGCGATCAGCTCAGTCACCCCATCATAAGCCCGGTAGTCCCGCACCGTGCCCCCGTCACCGGTCACCGCGAAAAGGTAGCCGGCCAACGTCGGCCCGGTCCCCGCTACCGCCGGGGGACCGTTCACACCCAGCGTCGGTACCACGATCGAACTGCCGTCACCGTTGATGCCGAACACCGCAAACTCGGTCGTGTTCCCCGTGCCATAATTGAGCCACAGGTCGAACGACAGCGTGTAGTCGCCGCTCAAGTCGGCGGAATCGGCATAGGCGATCGCCGCCTCGGTCGTCCCCGTGCCGTCGTCATTCACCGACATGAACACGCCCTTCCTGGATCCGCTCATGCTCCGCGGGGCCGAGGGAATCCCAAGCCCGCCATAGTCGAAGTCGAAGTTGACGGTGCTGTCGGCACTGGTCGTCTTCAGCGTCCACCGACCGGCCGACGCGCCGCTGTCAAAGTCGTCCCGGTAGAGAACGTGGGCCCCGCATACCGCGTCGGCGGGAACGTCCGGCCCGCTGCCGTCCGCACAGGCCACGAACAGGGCCAGGTCGCCATGGTCGATGTTGCCGTTCCTGTCCCGATCGAAGCAGCCGCAGGCTTCGGCGTCGTAGCCGCCTTCGGCACCCGTGTAGCAGAGCTGGAAGGCGCCAAAATCGACCTGATCGACATCGCCGTCGTCGTCGCCATCCGCCCACGGGAAGTTGCACAACTTGGGCAGAATGTTGAGCGTGATCGTGTCGCTGGTCGTGGTGTTGCCGCACCAATCTGTGACCTCGCACAGATACTGGACGCCGTGGTCCGCCGCCTTCGCCGTCCCCAGCTCAAGGGTGGGCGAGTCCGTGCCCACCGGCGTCGTGGTCCCGTTGAAAACCCTCTTCCACTGGTAACTGAGCACCGGGTCCGTCGTCACGCCGCTGGCCGCGACCAGAGTGAGCGGAACAATGGCGTCCCCCGCGCGATACCCGGCGCCCAGCGGTTGGGTGCTGATCGTCGGAACCCCGAAAATGGTCAGGACCGCCGGCTGACTGACAGTCACGCCGTTGTCGTCACAGACGTTCACGGTGATCTGGGCGTTGTGGTCGCTCGCAGTCACGCCGGTCAGCGCCAGGGTGGGCGAACCGTTCCCGCTCTGACCGGGAAGCTCCGTGCCATTCTTGTTCCAGCGGTACTTGAGCGTGCCAGAGCCGGTGGCACTCACGGCGAACGAGGCGCTGCCGTTCGAGCAAATGCTGACGCCGGCCGGCTGCTGATGGATGGTCGGCCCGCCGGCCCCGGCACCGGACAGCCGGAACACCGGGGAGGTGGTGGTGAAGCTGTGGACCCCCGTGGGCGGCGACCAGACGCGGACACGCTCCTTGCTGCGGTTGGCCACGTAGACGTTCCCGGCGGCGTCGAAAGCAGAGTCGGTGTTGGTGGTGGAGGAGGCGGTATCAAAGAAGAACGAGGCCTCAATGCTCCGGGAATCGGTGTTGAAGATGATGATCAGACCCTGAGCCGCGGTCGGCGTGGTCTGGGCCCGGTTGGTGGCCAGAACCAGTCGGCGGGCCGCCGGGTCGAACGCGATGCTCTGCGTTCCACGCAGCGGATCGGTCAGCGAGTCCGCAGCCAGTTCGGGCACGGAACTCCAGAGAATGGCCCCGCTGGCATCCAACTGCATGAGACTGGGATAGAGCTCCCCGGCAATGCCGGAACGATACTGACTGACCCAGAAGGTGCCGTCAGCGGCTTTCACCAGCGCCGCGGTGTAGTTCACGATCCTGTTCTGGGCAACCTCGTCATCGTAGAATACCGTGGGGGGTGTGGAAGTCATGGCCGCCGTGCCGATCGGGTACATCCAGATGCTCCCGGCTCGATCGGCCGTGCCTCCGCCCAGGAAGTCCTCGTCGATCGTGTAGATCACCCGCTCGGCCCCCGTCCCCAACACGATCATGTCCGAGATGCTGCCGTGAACACCATTCAGCCCGGTACTGCTCCGATCCGTACTGTCCAGGACCTCCGTCGCCACGATGACGTCCGGGTCGGCCACCCACAACCCGGCGTGGGCATCGGACCAGTCGCCGATGTACAGCCGGTCCTCACCGTCCAGGGCCAGTCGGAGCGGGCTGTTCGACGAGCTCGTACCCCAGTCAACCCCGCCGGTCAACGCGGTATCCCCCTGCCCCACGGCATCAGAGAAGTCGGCGTTCATCACGTAGACGCCGTCGTTCATGGGCCGCAGGGCGACCGTCTTGGTGGCGTTGCCCTGCGATACGTAAATCCGTCCATAGTACGGACTCGCCGGGTTGGTGTTGACCGCCACACCCATCGGGACACCAAAGTTGTTCTGCACCGAATCCGTGCTGATCAGCGTCCACGCGGCGTAGCCGTCGTCCGCGGTGACAATGTCGACCTTGTAGTCGCCGTCCGGCACCAGCTGGCCGAGATCATCCTTCTTGTCCCAGATGAAAACCTGCATGCCCTTGGCCTGGCTGACAATGGCCACGGTTCGCACCACCGTGCCGTCACCCGCCCGGCGAATCTTGACGGTCACACCGGGGTTGACCCCGTCGCCGTCGGCGTTCTCGTTGAGCACGTAGCGGATGGCCACCGGATCGCAGGTCAAAATGTTGAGATCGTCGTCCAGGACCTTGAGCCCGGACGGATAAACGTTGGCCCGGGCGGGCGCCGAAACCATGGCCGCACAGAGGGCTAAAACCATTGAAAACAGGTATAAAGCTCTATAAAGAGTTACCACGGCGGTGCTCCTTTCCAGCTCGAGAGATGCCCGGATGTGTCCACACGGTGGGCACGGCCGGCTTCCCTCGAAGCCTCCCGACCACGGGTCGATCCGGTCCCTTCAGTGTAGTGGGACCGGCGCGGCGGGTCAACGCAAAACGCCCGCCCCGCGCCCGGAAGAACGCGTCCCCGGGAAACCGCATCCCGGCCTTGCCCCCCGGCAACGGCTCAGGCCGGGACGCCCGCCGACTGGTTGTCCACGAACACGTTGATCTCCCGCGGAGTGACGAAGACCGTCTGGCTGACCGCCAAGCCGAGTTCCCGGTAGCGGTCGTGGGGAAGCTCGACATGAACGCTCTGGCCGGTGTCGGAGAGGAGTTCGATCTTGACCTGCGGGGCGGCGGCGTTGATATGCAGGATAGTGGCTCGGAAGCCGGGCTTGCCTCCGGCCTCCAGGGCGAGGTCGAAATGATAGGGCCGAACCAGACCTCGTGCCGGCAGAACAACGTCGGTCGGGCTGTCGGAGTACTCCACCTCCAGCGGCCCGAAAATGGCCTTGTCGCCCTCGATCCGACCGTGAAAGATGTTGACGTGACCGAGAAACTCAATGACGAACTCGCTGCACGGGCGGTGAAAGACCTCTTCCGGTGTACCGGTCTGTTCGATGCGGCCCTCGTTCATGATCACCACGCGATCGGCAACCTCGAGGGCCTCCTCCTGGTCGTGAGTGACGAACACACTGGTCACATGCAACTCGTCGTGCAGGCGGCGCAGCCAGCGGCGGAGTTCCTCCCGGATCCGGGCGTCCAGAGCCCCGAACGGCTCGTCCAGCAGCAGGAGCTTGGGCTCGATGGCCAGGGCCCGGGCCAGGGCGACTCGCTGGCGCTGGCCGCCGGACAACTGCCCGGGGTATCGGTCGGCCAACCAATCGAGCTGCACCAGCCTGAGCAGCCGCATCACCCGCTGGCGAATCTCAGTCTTGCTCGGCCGCTGCCGGGCAGGTCGAACCCGCAGCCCAAAGGCCACGTTCTCGAAGACCGTCATGTGCCGGAAGAGGGCATAGTGCTGGAACACGAAGCCGACCTGCCGCGAACCCGCGTGACTGACGGTCACATCCTCGCCGTTGAGCAGGATCAGCCCCTCGCCGGGATCGGGAACTTCGAGACCGGCGATGATTCTCAGCAGCGTGGTCTTGCCCGAGCCGGACGGCCCGAGCAAGGCGACCAGTTCGCCGGTCCTGACTTCCAGGCTGACATGCTTGAGCGCCCCGAAGTCACCGAAGTGCTTGGTCACGTTGCGAACTTCAATACTCATGGCTCGGCCCTCGCTCGGCTGATTCCTGGGCCAGCTGCTGCTTGAACCGCCACTCCGCGAGGCTCTTGAGCGCCAGGGTCACCAGAGCCAGACAGGCCAGGAGTGACGCCACGGCGAAGGCCCCGACAAAGTTGTACTCGTTGTAGAGGATCTCTACGTGCAGAGGCATGGTGTTGGTGACGCCCCGAACGTGCCCGGAGACGACCGAGACCGCCCCGAACTCGCCCATCGCCCGGGCGTTGCACAGAATGACGCCGTACAGCAGCCCCCACTTGATGTTCGGCAGGGTCACCCGGAAGAAGGTCTGCCACCCGCTGGCCCCCAGCGAGACCGCCGCCTCTTCCTCCTCCGTGCCCTGAGCCTGCATCAACGGGATCAGCTCGCGGGCGACGAAGGGAAAGGTCACGAACACCGTGGCCAGGATGATCCCGGGCACGGCGAAGATGATCTCCACGTTGTGCCGGGCCAGCCAGGGGCCAAAGTAACCCTGCATGCCGAAGAGAATCACGTAGATCACCCCGGACACCACCGGCGAAACCGCAAACGGGAGATCAATCAGCGTAATCAGCACGCTTTTGCCGACGAACTCGAACTTGGCGATGGCCCAGCTGGCGGCCACCCCGAAGACCAGATTCAGGGGCACGGCAATGGCCGCGGTCAGCAGGGTCAGCCGGATGGCGGCCAGGGCATCCGCGTGGGCCAGGGCACCGAAATATGCGTGGACACCCTTGGCCAGAGCCTGGCTGAAAACCGCGGCCAGGGGGACGAGCAGGAAAAGCCCGACGAAACCCATGGCAATACTGGTGAGCAGCACCCGGACCCAGAGCGGCTCCGTCGTCGCCCGGTCAGGGAGCTGAGTCGGTCTCATCGCGTTGGCGAGTTGTCCGATCTGCACGCTTCGCTCCACCCGCGTCCGAGGACGCCGCCTAGTGCCCCTGCCCGGAATGCCGCCGAACGCTCCATCGCTGCAGGCCGTTAATTACTAAAAGGAGGCTAAAAGAAGCAAAGAGGATCAGTACCGCGATGGCCGTCGCCCCGGCGTAGTCAAACTGCTCGAGCTTCATGACGATCAGCAGGGGCACGATTTCGGTCTTCATCGGCATGTTGCCGGAAATGAAGATGATCGACCCGTACTCGCCCAGGGCCCGGGCCAGGGCGAGGGTGTAGCCGGTCAGCAGGGCCGGCCAGAGTTCGGGGAGGATCACCCGCCAGAGGGTCTGCCAGCGGCGAGCCCCCAGGCTGGCGGCCGCCTCCTCAAGCTCCGGTTCGAGGTCTTCCAACAACGGCTCGATGGTTCGCACCACGAACGGCAAGCTCACGAAGGTCATCGCCACGATGACGCCGAGCGGGGCGAAGGCGACCTTGATACCGACCGCTTCCAGGAAATGCCCCAGGACACCGTTGCGGGAGTACACCGCGGTCAAGGCGATGCCGGCCACCGCCGTCGGCAGGGCAAACGGCAGATCGATCAGCGCGTCCACCAGCCGCCGGCCGGGGAAACGATAACGCACCAGCACCCAGGCCACGATCAAGCCGAAAACCAGGTTGACCGTGGCCGAGATCGCCGCGGCTCCGAAGCTCAGGCGAAACGCGGCCAGCACGCGGGAATCGGTGACCGTTTCCCAGAAGGAGCTCCAACCCGCGGTCGAGGTCTTCAGGAACAGCCCGGCCAACGGAATGAGCACGATGAGGCTGAGGTAGGCGATGGTGAATCCCAGGGTCAGGCCGAAACCCGGCAGCACGCTTCGCTGCTTGAGCGTCGGCCAGGAGGAGCAGGAGGCGATGCCAGGTCCGTCGGGCCAGGGCGCTCCTCCCGTCATGCCAACGGTCCCGACAGCTCCGCCTTCACCGTTCACGTTTCGGGCCTCACTTGGACGGCTGATAGATCTGGTCGAAGATGCCCTTGTCCGCGAAGTGGATTCTCTGTGCCTCCGCCCACCCGCCGAAATCACCGTCGATGGTCAGCAGGGTGAGGCTGGGGAATCGACTGGCGTACTTCTCGGCCACGGCCTTGTCCCGCGGGCGGTAGTAGTGCTTCGCGGCGATCTCCTGGCCCTCAGTCGAATACAGGTACTCGAGATAAGCCTTGGCCACTTCCGCCGTGCCATGGCGCTCGATGTTCTTGTCCACGAAGGCCACCGGCGGCTCGGCCAGGATGCTGATCGACGGGGTCACCAACTCGACCTTGTCCTTGCCCAGTTCATCGATGGCCAGGAAGGCTTCATTCTCCCAGGTGATGAGCACATCGCCGATCTCCCGTTGCACGAAAGTGGTGGTCGAACCGCGGGCCCCGGAGTCGAGCACCGGCACGTTCTTGAAGATCCGAGAGACGAGTTCGCGGGCCCTGGCCTCGTTACCACCCGGCTGCCGGAGTGCGTAGCCCCAGGCGGCCAGGTAGTTCCACCGGGCCCCGCCCGAGGTCTTGGGGTTGGGGGTGATGACCGAGATCCCCTCCTTCGCGAGGTCATCCCAGTCCTTGATGCCCCTGGGGTTGCCCTTGCGTACCAGGAAAACGACCGTGGAGGTGTAAGGGCAGCTATTGTCCGGGAGTCGTTTCTGCCAACCGGCGGGCAGGAGCCTCGCCCGAGCGGCGATCTCATCGATGTCGTAGGCCAGAGCCAGCGTGACCACGTCGGCCTGCTGGCCATCGATGACCGCCCGAGCCTGCTTACCCGACCCCCCGTGCGACTGGCGCAGGGCGACCGTCTGGCCGGTCTTGGCCTTCCACATGCGGGTGAAGGCCCCGTTGAACTCCTGGTAGAGCTCTCGGGTGGGGTCATAGGACACGTTCAGGAGGACCGCTTCCCCGGCAGCCGGTCCGGGTTGACTGGCGGCCGGCTCGGCGTTGTCGTCGCAACCGGCGAGGGTGCCTGCCACCACGGCCCAGAAGGCCAAAGCAATGTACCCTCTTCCGATCGACATTCATCGACTCCTTAGGCCACAGGGCGGGCATCAGGACCAGGGTCTCGCCGCGCCGGGGCGTACTCGTCTGGTCGTCGGGCATATGGCACTGCAATTGCCATACCACGACGGCAGATGGCGATGTTATCGCAACCTAGGGGCAAACGCAAGAGGCAGAGTCGAGAGACGCCCTTGACAACTCCAGCTTATTTGATAGGTTGTGATGATATATGATAGATAATCAATCATATAATATGGGATGATCTGCGATGCGTAAGTTCATGCCGTTGTTGCTCGACATCTGGCGGGAAGCGTGTCGGCACATTGAGATTAGCGAGTCGGTCGATCGTATTACGCCGATACTTGCTCAGCGGGTGCCGGTGAATCGGGTGGTCGTCCGGCGGCTCGATTTGCAGCGATGCTGTGTGGAGACGGTGGCCGTCGGACAGGCCGTGTCGGACGCCGCTGCGGAGTCAACGCGGAGTGAGGGTACCAGCGAGCGGTTCGAGGGGGTTGTGAACTGGTGTCGGCGGGGCGAGGTGCTGCGTGGCCCGGTGGATGAGGTGGAGGGTCTTCTGCCGGGGCTGCTGCCGGCCGGACTGGAGGGCGAGGTTCTGGCCGGTGGGTTGCGGATTGACGCCGAGCCGGTTGGAGTTCTGATTCTGGTGGGTGGAACGGTAGGCATTTTCCGCGGCGAGCATGAGAGCATCATGCGGGCGCTGCTTGAGCCGTTTGCCATGTCGTTGGAGAACGACCACCAGCTTCGAGAGTTGACCCGTCTCCGGGAAGCCGCGGAAGCCGATCGCCGATCGCTTTTGTCCCGGCTGGGTCGCCAGGACATCAGTGACTCGGTGGTGGGCGCGGAGACCGGACTTCGCGGCGTTTTGGAGCGGGTTGAGCTGGTCGCCCATTCGGACGTGCCGGTGCTGATCCTGGGCGAGACCGGTTCCGGCAAGGAGGTGGTTGCTCGGGCGATCCACAATCGGTCGCGGCGGACGGGTGGTCCGTTTCTGCGTGTAAACTGTGGAGCGTTGCCGCCGGAGCTGATCGACTCGGAGCTGTTCGGCCACGAGCGCGGCAGCTTCACGGGGGCGGTGGCCATGCGTAAGGGTTGGTTTGAGCGGGCCGACGGCGGGACGTTGTTCCTGGATGAGATGGGTGAACTGCCCGCCGCCGCGCAAGTTCGGCTGCTGCGTATTCTTCAGGACGGTTCTTACGAGCGGGTTGGCGGCCAGCGTCAGCTCCATGTTGATGTGCGGGTCGTGGCGGCCACGAATCGTGACCTGCACCAGATGGTGGCCGACGGCCTGTTCCGTGAGGATCTCTGGTACCGGATTGCGGTATTTCCGATCCGCATTCCCCCGCTTCGCGAGCGGATCGAGGATATTCCCGCCCTGGCGGCCCATTTCGCGCTGCGGGCCGCCCAGCGGCTAGGGACGCCCTCGCTGGTACCCGCGCCCGAGGACAACAATCTGCTGGTGGCGTATCCGTGGCCGGGGAATGTGCGTGAACTGGCCGCGGTGATCGAGCGAGCGGCGATCCTGGGGAACGGGCATCGGCTGGAAGTGGCCAAGGCGTTGGGCGTGGGGATGTCCCTGCCCTCGCCGCGGGCGGCCGTCGCCGGGGAGTCGGCCACACGATGGTCACATCGAGGGGAACTGGCCACGCTGGACGCGGCCATGAAGACTCACATCGAGCAGGCCTTGCTTCGCACGCGGGGACGGATCGAAGGGCCGCATGGCGCCGCCCGTCTGCTAGACATCAATCCGCACACGCTCCGGGCGCGCATGCGCAAACTCCAGGTCGACTGGAGCCACTTCAGGCCACTGGAAGCATCATAATCCAGAGGGTTTATGGCTCATCCAGGCCGGCGGACGGGCACAGCTTCGCCAGACCGCAAGCCCCGCAGTTCGGCTTGCGAGCCGAACAGACTCGACGTCCATGCCAGATCAGGGCATGGGATGTGTAGGTCCATTCCGCGCGGGGCAGAACCTGCATCAAGTCCTGCTCGATCTTGACGGCGTCCTTCTCATCTCTGCTCGACCAAGTCAGTCTTAAGCGATGGGCCAGCCGGCCAACGTGGGTATCGACGACCACGCCTTCCTCTTTGTGGAACCACGTGCCCAACACGACGTTGGCCGTCTTGCGGGCCACGCCGGGCAACTGGGTCAGCTCGTCCATGGTCTGGGGCACCTGGCCGCCGAACCGCTCGACGATTCTGCGGCAGGCCCCAATGATGCTCTTGGTCTTCTGCCGGAAGAAGCCGGTGGAGTGCACCACGCGTTCGATGTCGGCGGGATCGGCGGCGGCCAGCGTCTCCGCGTTGGGATAGGCGGCGAAGAGAACGGGCGTGACCTTGTTGACCATCTCGTCAGTGGACTGGGCTGAGAGGATCGTGGCGATGAGCAGCCGCAGGGCGGAGTCGTGCTGAAGGGCGCACTCGGCGTGCGGGTAGAGTTGCCTGAGGCGTTCGAGGATCTTGGCCGTCCGCTTTTTCCGAGCCTCGAGGCTCTCGGCCGTGTTGCCTCGCCCGAGGCTGGCCTTGCCCGACCGGGCCTTGACCTTGGAGGTTGGGGTTCGTTTGCGGCTTCGCGGAACCGATCGGCTCATCTTATCCTGCTCCTTGAGGCGATCCTGCCCTCATGAGGTTCCAACGTCCGCCGGGGCGACGCTTGGTGCGTCCGGTGCCTTGGCCGCCCGGCGAGTCCGCCCACCGCCCGGCGCGTGCCGCGGGATCATCCATTCGTATTCGGTGCTCCGAGCACTCTAGCAGGTCAAGGATTGGATTTCGAGGACCCCGGCGGGCAGATGTTGGGTGTCAGACCGGGCATCGGCCGCAGCGGCTCAGGCCGAGCTGCCTCCTGGGCTACCAGCTCCAACGGATGAAGTACAAAAGAGAGATGGACCTGGCACGGGGTAAGAACCACGTCCGATAAGCCCCCCGCGAGCACCGTCCGTTCTGTATTGCTTTTCCACGGAAACGCTTTAACGATTGTATTGAGAACCACTTACATTCACCGATCGTATTGCAGGTATGAAACGTGGTAGCCTGGGTTCGGAATGGGACGTCCGAATTGTACAACTTTTTTTGGAGAGCCCTTGTAACCGTACCGAAATGGTGCTATATTTAATCGTACCAAAGTGGTCCTAGATTCTTGAGGACTGAGCTGTCTTGAAAGGTACAGGCGAGACTATGGTACACACGAAAGCCCCAGCCAAGAGTGCGTCGGGTCGTCATCCGGGGTCGAACGAACCCGAGGCTCGACCTCTGTGGTATGCCGCGAACGCGATGATTCGCACCAAGGCCGCTTGCGAAGACACGATCCGGTTGGCGGATCGAATTTGTTCGACGGAGTTGGGTCCGGTCCCGGACGAGCAGGAGTTGTTCATTGCCCTCCACACTGCGGCCTATCAAGCCTCTCGACCGGTGAACCAGCGTCGTTCGGCCAGGTTGGAGCGCGAGGCCTGGACTGAGCGATGGGAGGCCATCCGGGAGTTCATCGTTGAGCAGAACCTGGGGCTGGTTTATTCGATGATTGGGCGATTCGGTTCCCGGCACATGGACGAGGACGATCTTCAGAGCGAGGCCATGTTTGCCCTATCGAGGGCGGTGGACCGCTTCAATCCGTGGCGGGGGTACAAGTTCAGCACCTACGCGTGCAACGTCATTGCCCGGGCGCTGATGCGTCGGGGGAAGCAGGAGACTCACTACCGGCGGCTGTTCCCCGTTCAGCACGATCTGAGTTTCGAGCGGCCGGAAGGCATGCCCGACCTTGACGCGGGGTTGTACGTCGAGCGGTTGCAGCGCGTTCTGGACAGGAATTTGGGTGAGCTGACCGACCTGGAAACGCAGATTCTCTCGCATCGTTTCCCGCCGGAAGAGGAGTCGCGACTGACGTTTCAAGAGATCGGGGAAGTGATCGGTTTGAGCAAGGAGCGTGTCCGGCAGATTCAGAACATCGCCCTGATCAAGCTGCGGGGCGTACTGGATCTAGATCCGGTGCTGCAATAAACGCCGGGATGGTCGGAGGGCGCGGGTTATGATCCGTGCCCGAAGCGGAGTTCCGGGGAGGAGTAGCGGGCGACCGAGGAGTTGGCCGCTACTCGCGGTTTTTACAGGAGAGATACGGGGTCCACATCGATGAGCACATGCCTGGTGGAGATCTTGATGACACCCTCCTTGCGGAGCCGATCGACCACTTCCATGAGCCGGTTGGCGTTGGCCGCTCGAATGAGCAGGTCGTATCGATAGCGGTTTTTGAGTCGGGACAAGGGGGCGCTCTGGGGTCCCAGAACCTCAGCAGCCATCTGAAGGTTGACGAGGAATTGGCGGAGGGTTTCAGCGGCTTCCATGGCGAGTTGAGCCGCCTGGCTCTGGCTCGGGTCAGAGACGACCAAGCGAGCGAGGCGGGTGAACGGAGGCCACCCGAGGGCCTGGCGGATGCCGAGTTCGTGCCGAGCGAACGCCGGGTAGTCGTGTGTCGTCGCGAACTGAAGGGCGGGCGTTCCGGTCATGAACGTCTGAACGATGACCCGGCCGCCGGCCTCTGCCCGCCCAGCGCGTCCGGCCACCTGGGTAACCAGTTGGAAGGTTCGTTCTGCCGCCCGGAAATCAGGGATTGCCAGTGACGTGTCCGCGTTGACGACGCCCACGAAGGCCACGGATGGGAAGTCCAGGCCCTTGGCGATCATCTGCGTGCCGAGCAGGATGTCGAGCTGATGCTCGGCAAAGGCTTTCAGCACGCGTTTGTATTCCTCGAAATGGGTCATCGTATCGCTATCGGCGCGGGCGATCCGGGCGGTAGGGAATTTGCGGTGCAGTTCTTCTTCGACGCGTTGCGTGCCCATTCCGAAGCGTACCAGTGTTCCGCCGCAGGACGCGTCGCCGCAGCGCCTGGGGACCACGATGCGGGTATTGCAGTAATGGCAGACCGCCTTCTCGGTGGTCTGATGGAAGACCATGTTGACCCGGCATTGTGGGCAGACGATCGGGCGGCGGCAGCGAGTGCAGACCAGGTAGTTCGCATATCCACGACGGTTGAGCAGCAGGACCGCCTGCTGTCCGGCGTCGAGCGTCTCGGCCAACAGCGATTCCATGCGTGGAGAAAGAAGGTGGATGCCTTTGCGTTCGCGCTGGGCCAGGCGCATGTCGGCCAGTTCGACCGCGGGCATCGGCAGGCCGGAGATACGTGCGGGCAGGAAGATGCGCTCGAAGTGGGCGAACCGATCGCAGTTGTACCAGGTTTCGAGCGACGGCGTCGCCGAGCCGAGCACGACGGGAATGGAGGTCATCTGCGCGCGTTTGATGGCCACGTCGCGGGTATGGAACCTCGGTGACTGCTGGTTCTTGTAGCTACCCTCCTGTTCCTCGTCGAGGATGATCAAACCGAGATCGGGACAAGGGGCGAAGACGGCGCTCCGGGTACCGATGATCACTCGCTTGAGTCCCCGGGCGATGGCCGACCAGGTCAACGAACGCTGCACGCCGGTCAAGCCGCTGTGAATGACCGCGACATCGCGGAACCGGCTCACCAGGCGATCGACGAGATGCGTGGTCAAGGCGATTTCGGGCACCAAGAGGATGGCCTGCCGCCCGGCGGCCAGGACTGAGCGGATGGAGTGGATGTAGACCTCGGTCTTGCCGCTGCCGCTCACGCCGTAGAGCAGGACGGTCTTGAACTGACGTGTGCCGGCCAGAGCGGAGACCCGCTGGATGGCCTCCTTCTGGGGGGTGTTGAGTTGGAAATCCGGTTCCGCGCCCGGCCGGTCGAAGTTCGGGGCCGGAGCTGGTTCACGCCGGGTCTCGACGGCCAGGAGGCCGGCCTTGACCATGGCGGTCAGGATTCCCCGGGTCACGTTCGCTCGGGTGCAGAGGGTCTCCTCGTCCATGGGTTCCTCTTGGCTGGCGAGGGCCTTGATGACTTCCTGGCGCCGGGTCGAACGAAGGGCCTTGTGGGGTGGCGAGCTGGCGTCGTCGTGGAGTGGCCGATAGCCTCGGACGGTGTGGAAGCCGCTCTGGTCGCGGATCGAGGCCGGCACCATGGCGGACAAGGTTCGGCCCAGGGGGCAGGCGTAGTAGCGTGAGATCCACTGGCCCAGTTCAAGAAGTCGGTCGCTGAGCAATCGCTGGTCGTCCAGGACCTCGATGACCGGCTTGAGGGTGCTGGTCCACGGCTCGGGTGCGACGGAGACACAGAAGGCGGTTGCGGGGCGGGCTTTCCTGCCGAAGGGGACGGTGAGGCGTTTGCCGGGCATGATCTGGGCGGCGAGGGTGTCGGGCACGCTGAAGCTGTAGAGCTTGTCGACGGCCGCCAGCATCGCGACCCGGGCGACGGGGCCGATGCGCACCTCGGGCGACTCGGTCCAAAGACGGGCTTGAGCATCGGGGGCCGGCGTCACTAGCTTGATCCTCGAATCATCGTGCGTCTGGCAGTATAAGAGAGAGGTTGCCCCACAGGTAGGTGGCAGGCCGGGGAGCGAAGCCGATGGCCGGCCTGATTCGTGGCGTGGGCCGTTTGGGGTGCCGTACGGCCGGGCCGGGCAGCCGTGCGGGCGACCGCCGGCTGGGCTACTGGGCGGAATCGGGAGTCCGCATCTTGAGTCATGTTGAAGTGCGCGATCTGGTCAAGAGCTTTCCGACCGTGGACGGTCAGGAGAAGCTGGCGGTGGCCGGGATCAGTTTCCAGGTGTCGGCCGGTGAGATTTACGGACTTCTGGGTCCCAACGGAGCAGGCAAGACCACCACGCTGCGCATTTTGGCAGGCCTGATGCGGCCGACGAGCGGTCAGGTACTGATCAACGGTCACGACGTATGCGTTGACTCGTTCTCCGCGAAGAAGTGCATCGGTTTCCTCACTGCCAACGCGGGGCTGTATCAGCGGCTGAGTCCCCGCGAACTGCTCCCCTATTTCGGACTGCTCAACGGCATGGAGATGCCGCTCATTGAGGAGCGGGTCAACAAGCTGATCGGCTGGCTGGATATGGATGAGTTTGCCGACACGCGCTGCGGGGCTTTGTCCACCGGTCAGAAGCAGCGGACCCACATCGCCCGGGCGCTGATCGCCGATCCGCTGATTCTGATTCTGGACGAGCCGACACTCGGGCTGGATGTACTCACGAACCGGATCATCCTCGACTTCATCCGACAGGAGCGGCAGCTCGGCAAAGCCATTCTGCTGAGCACCCATTATCTGGACGAGGCCGAGCGACTCTGTGACCGGATCGGTCTTCTCCACCAGGGCCGTCTGATTGCCGAGGGCGACATGCCCGCCCTGCGGGCGCTGAGCGGCTGCCAGCGGCTGACGGACATCTTCCTCAAGTTGGTGGACCACAAGTCGGAGATTGCCCCTCGGGCGGTCGAAGGCGCGGCGGCCACCGATGCCCTCCGCGTGGCCCAGGCGGAGCCTCTCTCGCAGACCGCCCCATCACAGGAATCCGCCTCATGAGCCGCATCCAGCAGTTCCGGGTCATCTACCGCAAGGAACTCACGGACATCCTCCGCGATCGGCGGACGCTGATGGCCATGATCCTGATCCCGGTGGTGCTCTACCCGGTACTGATGCTTGGTTTTGTCTGGGCGGCTCAAGCGGAGCGGGCGTCGCTCCGGACCCAGCAGTACACGATTGCTGCCGGCGATGCGGTGACTGCGGAGCATTTGAGGGAGCTGATCCACAGGGCTCAGGAGGCTCGCCCGCCATCGGAGGAGAAGCGAGCGACCTTCGTGGTCGAGGTGCAGGACACCCCGGACGAGAAGCTCGGTGATATCATCCAGGCTCGTGTGGACCTCGATTTCCCGGAAGGGCCTCACGCTCAGCCCGCGGTACTGAACATCCGTATCCGTTACAGTGAGGTCAACGTCCGCAGCCGAGCGGCCATGGAGGAACTCAGCCACCTGCTCGGCCAACTCCGCGAGGTTCTTGCCCGCGACTCGATCCAGGAACTGCTCGACAAGATGGTCCCTTCGCTGCCGGGCTCGGTCAATGCCCAGACCATCCTCAAGCCAATCGAGATCACGGCGAGTTCGACGGCCACCGACCAGCAGCGGGGTGGGTGGGCTCTCGGGCAGATCATTCCCATCATTCTGGTGCTCATGACCATCACTGGGGCGGTCTATCCGGCCATCGACCTGACCGCGGGCGAACGCGAGCGCGGCACGTTGGAAACGCTCATGGCCACGCCCACGTCGCCGCTCACGCTCATCGTCGGCAAGTTCCTGGTGGTAGCTACCATCGGGCTGGCCACGGCGACGCTGAATCTGGCCAGCGTCGGAGCGACGATGCACTTCGGCGGTCTGACCCATGCCTTGACCTCGGAGATGCCGGTTCGTTTCCCGATCGGGATCTTGCCAGTTGTTCTGCTGTGCATGGTACCGTTTGCCCTGCTGTTCTCGGCGATCCTGGTGGCGGTGTGCAGTTTCGCTCGGACCTTTAAGGAGGCCCAGAATTACGTCATGCCGGTGATCATCGGGGCGTTGATTCCGAGTGCCGCCGTGACCCTCCCTTCGGTTCGACTCGAAGGTCCGATGCTGGTCCTGCCGGTGGGCAACATGGTGCTGCTGGCTCGCGAGCTGTTCCAGCAGACCTACGCCTGGAGCAGCGTGGCCGTGGTCATGCTCTCGACCACGCTCTATGCGGCGGCCGCGATCGCCCTGGCCGCCCGGCTGTTTGGCCAGGAAGCGGTGCTGTTCGTCGATGTCGGCTCGTACAAGACGCTGATCCGCCGGCGGTTTATGCGGCCGTCGCCGGCTCCGAGCATGTCTCAGGCGTTGGTGCTGGTGGCCTTGTTGTTTCCGGTTTCTTTTTATGCCCAGAACGTTCTTTTTGGCTCTTCGGTAGAGAACCTGCTGCACAAGCTGAAAGTCCTTGCCGTCATGCAGTTCGCCGGGCTTTTCGCGGTTTTGCCGTTAGCGGTCTGCGGCTACCTCAAGATCGATGTGGTCAATACGTTCCGGCTGCGTTTTCCGCCGGCCAAGGCGTGGCTGGGCGTGATTCTGCTGGGATCATCGAGCTACCTGCTGGCCCACCGCTTCGTCCAGGCCCAATCCTGGCTGACGCCGCCATCGGACGCGTTGAGACAGTACGAACAGCAGATCAATGCCCAGCTGGGGGCCGCTCCGCTCTGGCTCATGGTTCTCCTGCTGAGCCTGACTCCGGCGATCACGGAGGAACTGCTGTTTCGTGGTTTTCTGCTTCGCGGACTGTCAGCCGGGCTTCGCAAGTGGTCCGCGATCGTCGTGGCGGCGGTCATCTTCGGTGTGTTCCACTTCATGGTGGAGCGTATGCCGCTGGCCACGCTGCTGGGCGTTGTTCTGGGATACGTCTGCTGGCAGACGCGGTCCGTTCTGCCGGGCATGCTGATGCACGCGATGCACAACGCCTGGCCGCTGGTCGTGTCGTCCCTCGACGAGCGGGTGCCGCGTTTCCTGGGGATGGCCGAGGGCCACCATCCGTCGTGGGCCGTCAGCCTCACCGTGCTGCTCGGCGCCCTGCTGGCCTTCGTCGCGGGCATCTTGATCGTGCGGAGTGCTGCAAGGACGGAGGCCGTCGATCAGCACCCGGCGTGGTGAAGTCTCTCAGCCGAGGCCGGCGTGGCGGTGAGGCCCCGAGCCTGCCGCGGGGCGGACGGCAGCGGGAGGACGATCCTGCCCGGAGCGTGGTGCATGCCGTACCGTCAGCCCACCGGTCTGGGCAGCGGACGCACCTGATCGCATGTCGGATGTAGGCGAACGAGGGTGCGGGTGGTGACGCGTCGAGCAGCGTGGCGGCCCGAGTGGCCCCCCGAGGATCCTCATTCCCGGCAGAACGGATTCGATTTGGAGCACTCAGCTTGGCCGGACGCTGTTGACTTCGGAGATGAAGTCCTTGCAGGCCTGCTCGATGCACTTGTCCCACTCGGAGGTGAAGCGCTCGACGTACTTCATGTTCTCGTAGGCGTAGATCACGCTTCGGGAGGCGGTGATGAGGGCGCCGGTGCCGTCCAGCTTGAAACAGGGCACGATGTCCTCGGCCTTGCCGCCCTGGGCGCCGTATCCTGGCACGAGGAAGATGGACTTGGGCAGCATGCTTCGGAGCCGCAGAGTCTGCTCGCGATCCTTGGCGGCGACCACCGCACCGAGGCAGCTGTAGCCGCACTTGCCGATGAGGCTCGGGTCGCTTGCCCACAGGGTGACCTGTTGGGCGATCAGTTCGGCCACGCTCTGGCCGTTCTCGAACCGAGCGTTCTGGATGACATCGGCCGACTCATTGGTCGTGCGAACCAGGGCGAAAACGCCCTTTTGCTGCTCGCGGGCCACATCCAGGAAGGGCTTGACGCCGTCCAGACCGAAGTACGAGGCCACGGTCACGGCGTCTGGGCCGGTCAGGCTGTCCATATCGGTGAAATCGGGCTCGGCCAGGGCGGAATGGGCGTACAGTTCCGCCGTCGAGCCGATGTCCCCGCGCTTGCAGTCGCCAATAACCAGAAGCTTGGCGTCGCTGGCTTCCTGGATCAACTCATAGTAGGCCTCGACCCCTTCCCAGTAATAGCGCTCGAAGAAAGCACTGTTGATCTTGACGGCGGGAACCAACGGGGTCACGATCTTGATGACACGGCGGCAGAACTCCAGGACGGCGTCTAGAGCGGCCTCGGAGTCGGTCTCATCGTTCAGGTCTTTCTGTTCGGTGATTTCGGCCGGCAGCTTGCTGTACACCGGATCGATGCCCACGCAGACAGGGGCGTTCTTGGCCTTGATGGCCGCCAGGAGTCGGTCCGCAAAGTTATCCGGCACGGCAGTGTCCTTTCGTGTGTTGACTTTCCCCTGCCAACTGCAGCCAGTTCGTCAGACTGGGCAGTCTAGCCTCGCCCTCCCCGACCCGCAAGCGGCAAACAGGCGGAATTGTGGCGCGTTTCCGACCGTGGTGCGGGTGTTGGCCGGACTTCGATCACACCTTGGAGTCTGCCGCGAGTCAGCGGACTCCCGTTCGACGGTGAGCAGGAGGTTCAGGGTTGTCGAGCGTGCCCGGAGGGGTCGCCGTACGCACCGGGTCCATTGAGGTGTTCGTTAACCTCTTCCTGGTCAAAAGGTTGAGGTTGGTCCCAGGTGCGGTCGTTTGGTCCTGCTGATCTGAAGGGCAGGCTGACCGCTCGCTCATCGCTCTCGAATCCGGACGCTACCGACGGCGACGATGGCCCGGGTGTTGGGCGTACTGGACGGCAAGAGGACGGGATACTGAGCGCGCAAGCTGGTACCGCGATGGGTGCGGTGTCTTGGAGTGGTCGATGGAGCGGCTCGATACCACCCATTGGGCCATTGTGGGCGGTTCCCTATTCACATTCCCGGCGGGCGAGTATCATGGTGGCTTACGGCTGGGGCCGCGTGGGCGGCTCAGCGGCCGGCGGCAAGGTTACTGTTCGCTTTCAGCGGAGCTTCCATGCGAGTGCCCTCAAGCAAGCCGACCAGGGGATGGTGGGCAGGCGTGGTCCTGGGTGCATGGCTGGTAGGCCAGGACACGGCCTTGGCTGCTGGCCCCTTGGCCGAATTGCCCGAACCCGGCGGGTACACCAGTTGGATTCGCATCCTCGTCATTCTGGTCATGATGGTGCCCTGGCTGCTTTTCTGCCAGTGGGTGGACAAGGACGCGCTCTTTGTCCGGCGGGTGAACCAGACGATGTGGAACGTCATTGTTCTGGCCGGCGGTGTGATCGGGCTGATCGTCTGGCTGTTCCTGCCCTGGCGGACCGCAGGCCTGTTCGCGGCCGGATTCGGCTTGTGGCTGGTCATCACAGCCACGAGTTGTGCCATGTACGTGGTGGTACGGAACGGGGTGGTCGATCCCAGCGCCCGGGTCTTTACTCCCAAGCACATCAAGTCCTGGTTTGCGAATCTCGGCAAGAAGCAGGCTGACAGGCATGCGGTTGAGGAGCGAGTCAAGCTGGTAGCCTGCGACGGGCGGAAGATTCCGGTCCCGGACGATCCGGCCAAAGCCGAGCCCTACGAGGCCGCTCAGATTCTGCTTCACGACGCTCTCTGGCGGCGGGCCACGGAGGCGGAACTGGTGGTGACGGCCAAGGGTGTGAAGCTGGCCTATCGCATTGACGGGGTGGCCACGCCGCGAAGCGATCTGATCGACCGGGACAACGCCGAGCGGGCTCTCTTGTTCATCAAGCAGATCGCCGGGCTGGACATTACCGAACGGCGGAAGCCGCAGACCGGCGAGATCCGGGCCTCGATCGGCGGCGACCGCGGGATGACTGAAGTCGACGTCCAGACCAGCGGGACCACCCAGCATGAGCGACTCAGCCTGAAGATTGTCGGTGAGGAGACCAAGCTGCGGCTTCACGATCTGGGCATGTCGCCTTCGGACCTGGAGAAGTTTGAGAGCCAGGTGAGGCAGCCCGGGGGGGGGCTGTTCCTGATCAGCGGTCCGGCGGGCAGCGGCGTAACCTCCACGCTCTACGCCGCCCTGCGATCCCATGACGTCTTCATGCAGAACCTGCTGACTCTTGAGCGTGAGCCGCTCATGGAGTTGGAGAACATCACTCAGAACATCTATGACTCGACCAAGCACGAAGGCAGCTATGCCCGGCAGCTCCAGACCGTGCTTCGCCGCGAACCGGATGTGGTCATGGTCAGTGACTGTCTGGACCGTGAGACGGCCCATTTGGCGGCCAAGGCAGCCAAGGATGGCAAGCGCATCTATCTGGGGATCCAGGCGAAGGACAGTTTTGACGCGCTGAAGAAGCTGGTCAGCCTGGCCGGCGATACCGACACCGTGGCCTCGGTGATCAAGATGGTCACCAGCCAGCGACTCATCCGCAAGCTGTGCATCGCCTGTCGGGTGGCCTACAAGCCGGACCCACAACTCCTCCAGAAGGCCAATCTGGCGGTCGGCAAGACCCAGCAGTTCTTCCGCCAACCCAAGCCGGAGGAACTGGTGGACGAGAAGGGCAAGCCCCGAATGTGCGCCAACTGCCAGAACAGCGCCTATTACGGCCGGACCGGTCTATTCGAGGTCCTCACGATCGACGACACCATGAGGGACCTGATCAGCCGGGGCCAGTCGATCAACGAACTCCGAGCCCAGGCCCGCAAGAACGGGATGCTGTATCTCCAGGAAGTCGGCCTGCAGAAAGTGATCGAGGGAATCACGGGCATGAACGAGATGCTTCGAGTGATGAGAGACGAGGAGAACTCGCCACCTCCCGCCGCTCCGGCGGCCGGCAAGGGCGGGGACAATCCTCCGGCGGCCCCCGCGGCCCCCAAGAAGGGAGCGTGAGCCAGTATGTGGTTTTCGCTATTCGCTGTGGTCCTGATCCTGACGATCACTTTCTTCCAGGGGCTGCAGGGCCTGTTCAGCGCCGTGATCTCCTGCTTCCTCACCATCATGGCCGTGGCCCTGGCGTTCGGGCTCTACGAGGACATCTACTACGCTTTTCTCCTGGAGCGCCAACCGGATCACGGGCGGGCCTTTGCCCTGATGGCGGTATTCATCTTGTCGCTGCTGATCCTTCGAACCGTGTTCGACATGCTGATCACCGGCAACATGCGCTTTCCGATCCTGGTGGACCGGATCGGAGGCGGCGTGGTGGGCCTCTTCACCGCGATGCTGATCGTCGGCACGCTGGCCGTCGGGCTGCAGATGCTGCCGTTCGGCACGACTTTCCTGGGCTTCAGCCGGTACCAGCCCGTCGACAAGAGTACCGGCCAGATCCTGGCCTCGACTTCTGACAAACCCGAGGAGGTTCGCAGCTACCCGACCAAGATCAACTGGAGCACGACCGAACTGCGACCACGAAGCATGTGGCTCAGTCCCGACGGACTCACGGTATCGGTGGCCTCGCACTTGTCGGGCAACGCCCTCCACGGCCGTACATCCATGGCCACCATCTACCCCAACCTGCTCCACAGCCTGTACGCCGCCCGATCGGGCTATTTCCGCGAGACCCGGCATGCGGTACCGGCCGGCGTGGTCCGGGTCGAGCGGTATGACAATCTGCCGCCCCGGTCTCTCTACCTCCGGGAGAGCCCCAAGGAGGGATCCAGATCGAACGAGACCCCGATCACGCTGAAGCTCAGCACCGAACAGCCGGCCCCCGGTCACAAGTGGGTCGTCGTTCGAGTGACGATCGATTCCGCCGCTCGAGACGAAGACAACGTGCATCGGTTCACCACCGAGCAGGTCCGGCTGGTGGGCGGTGACAAGGCGGACGGCCCGGCCAAGGAGTACTTCCTCGTCGGGGTCAACCTTCCGCATCTGCCGCGATGGGTCAGGTTGTACCGCGGGGAGCAAGTCACCCGCGACAGCGATCAACTGAAGGTTGACTGGATCTTCGAGGTGCCGGACAACCCGGGCTTCCAGCCGCGCTTCGTGGAGTTCAAGCAGAACGCCCGGGCGGAGATTCCGGTCCAGGTCGTCGATCCGAAGAAGCCCAAGGCGGCACTGACCCCGCTGTCACCGGCCGTCAAGAAGACCGGACCGGAGGGTGATGACCACAAGGAGGGGGTGGCGCCCGAAGGTGGGGCTGACACCGGGTCGGGAGGCGGATCGAACACCGCCCCACCGCCTCCGCCGGGAGGGGACCGCATCTCCGGCCTCGGAGCCGCCCGAAAGGAATCGACCTTCAGTGATCAGCTGCCTTTCGCGCTGGTCAACTACAACGGACAGGATCTCCAGTTGTCCAACGGAACCCTGAACGGCGGGCGGGTCAGAGCGACGCTCAATCCCGATTGGACGCCCAAGGCAGGCAGCGAACCGTCCATCGAGAGGTTCCAGGTACCCGAAGGCAAGGTCATGCTCCAGCTCAGCGTGGAGAAGCTGCAGCCGCAGAGCTGGCTGGGGAGCATTTACGGCGGCATGATCGACAACATCGGTGACTTCTACATGATCGATGCCAAGGGTACCAACTACCGGCCGGCGGGAAGCTACGCCATGGCAGTGGTCGGCGGCCAGGCCCGATTCGAGCTGATCTACCTGGATGACGTCGCCCGAGACATGGCTCGTCTGCCCAAGTTCGAAACCATCAAAGCATCCCACATGGTGGGCAACTACTCCGTCTACTACCTGTTTCATGTCCCCCCCGGGACCCAGCCGGCCAAGCTGCACACCGGGCGAACGAACGTTGACCTGAGCGCCCTCAATCTCGTCGCCCCAGGATGATGGCGTGCCCTGGGTAGAGTGGCCGGCCGAACAAGTCTGATTCCTCCTCTCCTGAGCGACCGGTCTGCAGCTTGGTCTGCCCTGCTTCGCTCTCTTCACTTGTGATGTTCGACCGCTCGCTGTTGCCTTTCTCCTCGCCCGGTCGTCCTGTGCGGTGGATCCCGAAGAGGCTGAACCGCTGTGGACGGAGGGGAACGCGAGCTTTGCCCCCACGGGCCCACTCCCTCCCGCACCGGATGGGCGATTGTCCCAACGCGAGCGGCTCAGTTGCGTCGGCCGGGTGAGTCGGTGACCGCCGGTGGCCGAAGACGGTGACAGGCGGGTGCCTGGTTTCCGGAGGGAGAGCGCGGACGAGCCCGCCCGGGTGTCGGGCTGCGCGAGTCCCCCCGGGGGCGAGCACGATCTGGTCGCCCTGCGCCGCGAATCGACAACCTTGCTTCCAGGGGCTACATTCCACCGCGTGGTTTGTCTCTTCGGGAGGATCGCGCCATGTTAGGACACGGGTGGTTGACTTCAACGGCCTTGGTCGGCCTGATGATCGCCTGGGGGTGTGCAGCGGTGGCCGAGGAAGTGTCGCCGGCTTCGCTGGAGAGACAGTTCCGCGAGTTGCCGATGGAGGCCCGGCGATGGACCGGCCCGCTTTTCTGGTTGCACGGCGACGAGAGCAAGGAGCGGCTGGAGATGTACGTCGGCAAGGTCGCCGAGGGTGGGAACGGCTGCTTCACAGCGGAATCGCGCCCCCACGTCGGCTGGCTGGAGGAGAGCTGGTTCCGCGACCTGGCCATCTGCCTCGACGCGGCCAAGAAGAACCACCTCAAGATGTGGATCTTCGACGAGAAGTGGTGGCCCAGTGGCGAGGTCGGGGGGAAGGTTCCGGCGGAGCACGGCGGCAAACGGCTGGTAACCACGACCGCCGAGTTTGACGGTCCGGGCGTATTCAAGACCGACGGCTGCGGGGGGCCGAATTTCATCGCCGCGGTGGCCGGAGAAGACGGCCCGGACGGCATTGAGGGTGCCAGCCTCATCGACCTGGCTTCCTCGATTCGCCAAGGCCAGTTGACCTGGGAAGCGCCGGCGGGACACTGGAAGATCATCAAGTTCATGTGGAAGAACCAGCCCGTGGGCGACCGCTATCTCATCGACGGGGCCAGTCAGGCCAGCGTCGACTGGTACATCCGTACCGTGTATCAGCCACACTACGATCGCTTCAAGGGGGATTTCGGCAAGGACATCCTGGGCTTCTTCTACGACGAGCCGGAGATCAAGGCCGACTGGGGCACCGAAGTCCCGAAGGTCCTGGCGGAACGCGGGGTGGACTGGAAGAAGGCCCTGGTCGCTTTCAAGTTCAAGCTGGCCGGCGACGAACAGGCCGCGGCCAAGTACCAGTACATGGACGCCTTCGCCGAAGCCTGGGGCCGGACCATGTACGGCGGCATTTCGCGTTGGTGTCGCGAACACGGCGTGCTGTCGATCGGCCACTTCCTCGAGCATGGAGGCACCTATGCCCACTTCGACCTCTGCGCCGGGGACATGTTCAAGCTCCAGAAGTACAGCGACATGGGCGGCATCGACCTGGTCTTCTCACAGCTCAAGCCCGGCCAGCGGGCGGCGTACGACGCACCGTGCTGGCAGGTCCCCAAGATTGGCAGCTCGCTCACCCATGTCTACGGCAAGCCCGACGACGTGACCATGGTGGAGATCTTCGGAGCCCGTGGCCAGGATCTGAGTTACCCGGAGATGAAATGGTGGACCGACCATGTCCAGGTGTCGGGCGTCAACTTCCTCATCCCGCACTCGTTCAACCCGCGTGCGCCGCGCGACACCGACTGCCCGCCCTACTTCTACAACGGCGGCTTCGAACCCCGCTGGCCGCTGTATCGCGTATTTGCCGACTACACCAGCCGGCTGACCCTGATGCTCACAGGTGGGCGACACGTTTGCCCGGTGGCCCTGCTCTATGTCGGCCAGAGCGCCCATGTCGGCAAGTGCATTCTGCCCGACCAGATGAGCGAGACCCTGCAGGACGCCCTTTTCGACTGCGATTGGATGCCCTACGAGGTGTTCGAAGGCTCGACGGAACTGATCGGCAAGACCATC
Organism: Phycisphaerae bacterium; assembly: GCA_018003015.1. Classification (NCBI taxonomy): domain Bacteria; kingdom Pseudomonadati; phylum Planctomycetota; class Phycisphaerae; species Phycisphaerae bacterium. Next base: position 162,968 of record JAGNEZ010000001.1, read on the forward strand.
CAGATGGGCCAGGAGTCGTTCCGAGTGTTAGTCGTGCCGCCGGTCGAGGTGATCCCATACGCCACGCTCGCGAAGGCGAAGGACTTCTTCGATCGCGGCGGTGTGATCGTGGGTTATGGTTTTCTGCCCAGCAAGTCGGCCACGCTGGGTAAGACGGCGGCGGATATCGCCCGGCTGCGCGAAGCCGTTTGGGGCGATGCCCAGCCCGGGCTGGCGGTCTGCAAGACGAGCGCCGCCGGAGGCCGCAGCTACCTGCTACCCGGGAAGCCGACCCCGGAGCAGTTGCAGAAGGTGCTGGCCGAGGACGCGGGCGTTCATCCAACGCTCGAAGTGGTCGAGGGCACGACCGATCACTGGCTGCACGTGCTGCACCGGGTCAAGGCGGACTGCGACCTGTTCTTCATCACCAACCAGAATCACCTCGGCGATGCCCGGCGGTTCAAGTTCCGCATCACCGCGGACGGCGAACCGGAATGCTGGGACGCGATGCGCAACGAGATCACCCGTGTGTCCCATATTCGTCAGGGCAAGCAGGTCGAACTCGATCTGACGCTCGAACCGTCGGAAAGCGTGCTGCTGGTTTTCCAGCCGAAGAAGCGCCCTCTACCGATGCGACTGGAACCGGACGCTGCGAAGCCCACGACGTCGATCACCCTGGTTCGCGATGCGACCCCGCCAGGACTCGCCCCGAAACTGGATGCCGCGTCGGATCCGGCCGCGGGCCTGGAGGGCTGCTCCTGGGTCTGGTATCCCGAGGGCGACCCGGTGGCCAACGCCCCGGCGGGCCAGTGCTTCTTCCGCAGACAGATCAACCTGCCCGAGGGCCGGAGCATCAAGGCGGCCGTATTCCATGCGACGGCCGACAACGGCTTCACCCTGTACCTGAACGGCAAGGATGCCGGCCGTGGTGACGACAGCGGCGACGGCTGGCGGAACCCCGTGCGACTTGACGTCAAGCCCCTGTTGCGTGCCGGGGCGAACGTACTGGCGATTGCCGCGGCAAATGCCCAGGCGACCATGGGTGCCAACCCCGCAGGTCTCATCGGCCGGCTGTCGATCACGTTCGAGGATGGCGGGCCTCTGGATGTGAAAGTCGATGCGAGCTGGAAGACGTCGCGCGAAACAGGTGGCAACTGGCTGGGGCGAGGATTTGACGATGCCTCCTGGAAGACGGCCATGGAGATCGCGCGGTTCGGCGATGCCCCTTGGGGGCGGCTGAACTCCAAGCTCACGCTCAGTCCGGTCAAGGCGGATCCGTTCGTCGGCCACTGCGAGATCGCGGCGACTGCGGATCTGGCTCAGTCGCGGGTCTGGCTGGAGATGGACTCGCTAGCCCCGGAGGAGGCCGCTCGTGTCGTCGTCAACGATCAGGACGCTGGCGGCTTCATCGGCCGTCCGCTGCGGCTCGAGGTCACGGCGTATCTCCGGAGCGGTCGGAACGTGGTGAAGATCGAGCCGTTCGCGCCGACCTCCGCCCGGCTGGTGTTGCGGCCTCGATAGCAGGTCCACACGGGGCGGACCTGATCCGTCAAGCCGGTGACGGCGGGAAGACCCGGCATTTGGCGGCGTCTTGCGATCTGCTGCGCCCCGAATGTAGAATCGCGGCCGGCAGAGGTCACGATCAGCGTTGCAGCGGTGAGGGTTCTTGTTGCACACCACGCAGACCGATCTTCTCCGGGCAGTCCGTGACACCCAGAACCGTGAGGCCTGGGGCCAGTTTTACCGCATTTACACGCCGATGCTCTGCAACTTCGCCCGGCGGCTGGGACTGTCCGACGCGGACACGGACGATCTCAGCCAGGAAGTGCTCATGATCGCCCACCGTTCGCTGCGCGACAGTCTGTACGACCCCAAGCGCGGCTCGTTCCGCAAGTACCTGTACGGGATCGCCCACCGGCAGGCCCTGGCGACGTTTCGGGCCCGCGGGCGGCGGACGCGGGTTCAGTCGGTCACTCCGGAGAGCGGCGTCAACCTGCTCGACCAGCTGGAGGACCATCGCAGCGAGGAGACGGTCCGTGAGATCTGGGACCAGGAATGGCGCTACGCCATGCTCGATGAGGCCCTCCGTCACGTCCGCTCGGAGGTCGGCGAGAAGCCGTACCAGTCTTTCACTCTTTTTGCCATTGATCGCCGCCCGGTGCAGGAGGTCGCGAACCAGGTGGGCATCGCGGTGGCCAGCGTGTACGTCTACAAGAGCCGGGTCCTGGATGCCATCCGGCGATGGATCGCCCAGTTCGAGGATCGCGATTGACTCTTCGGAATCCCGGCCGCATCGGTGCGGTCATCTTGCACAATTCGAGTCGACCAGTGCATTGGTTCCGCTGAAGCAGCGTTGCAGGACGGCAAAGTCGTCGAGATCCACGTCTTGGTCGGCGTCGAGGTCGGCTGCTGCGCAGGTGTTGGATGGGGGGATGGCCATGCCGGTCAGGCAGGTTCTGAGGGCGGTCAAGTCGGTAGCGTCCACATCGGCGTCGTGGTCGAGGTCCGCACGGCAGGAGACGAGCGGTCCGGCGGCCAGCGGCGTATCGGTATTCGCGAAGTAGAGCCAAGTCGTGGGGGCCAGGCCGGACCAGGTGGTCAGCCAGACGCCGTCGCCGGACCAGGCGACCTGATTCGGGAGGCTGGCCGGCAGCGGTGGTGTTCCGGGCATGCTCCCATCGGGCCGCTGGGCGGGGTTGAGCACGTGATCGAGCAGCCATTGGGCGCCGGGCCCGCGGGCGCAGACATACTGGGCAGTGCCTTCGTACCAGACGGAGAACGGTCCCTGGCCGTCGAAGGCCTCGACGGTACGGGTGAAGTCCCAGGTCCGCAGGGCCTCTGTGGCAAAGCCGAGCGCGGCCAGGGCGTCCTGCTGTTGGCCGATCGCCACGTGGATCGGGCTACCCCAGTTCTGGCAATCGAGTGAGTTCCACCAGCCTCCGGTCCGGCCACCGATCCAGCGGCGCTGGGCGGGGTCCCAGACGCAGTTCAGGAGATAGGCGAGCATCTGGTCGGCCTCGGCGTGGTAAGCGGTGGCCTGGAATGCCCACCAGCTGTCGATGTTGCCTTCCGTGACCCAGTGGATGGACATGCCGCGGCAGTCGTCCTGGAGCCGACCGACGAGGTAGGCGGCGCCGCGAAGGGCGGACCGGGCGTAAGCCAGGCTCGCGGTGTGCTGGGCGTAGCGGGCCAGGGCGTAGGTCATCCAGGCGATATCACCAACCCAGAACTCGGCGTCGAGGGTATCCATGGGAACGACCTGTTTCGTGGCCGCGTCGTAGCGGCGGTGCCAGGAACCGTCGGGAAGCTGCAGCGAAAGCAGGGTGGCGGCGAGTTGGGCGGCCTCCTGCGGATGGGTGTGCATCAGGACCATGAGGGCCAGGGCGTCGTCATAGAGATAGGCCCACGGGCCGAAATCACCCGCCCAGGAGGGGATCAGGCCGGTGGTTGCATTTCGGCGGCCGGCGATCCATCCGGCGGCGGCGGCGGCGACGTCCGGGCTGCCCGAGAATCGCTCGAAGCCGGCGGGAGTCGCCCGGACCTTGCTGTTGCAGGAGGTGATCAGGTCAACGTCGAACGTGCCGGAATAGGTGGGTGGCTGTTGGGAGTAGTCGGTCGGGTCGCCGCGTGAGATAGCGACGAGGATTTCGCGAATGTCGGACCAGTCGAGGACCCCGTCGCCGACAGTGGCGTCCTGGTCGTTGAACAGACGGTGATCGATGTAGAGGTGAACGTAGGCAGGGACGTGAGCCACGCGTGGGACGTGGACAATGAACTCGTCATCAGCGTCCTTCAGTTTGATTTCCAGGCGGTGCTCGGAGGCAAGCGGCGTGCCGCGGTACCAGAGCCCAATGAAGTCATCACTCGACAGATTGACTGCTTGGGGAAACCGACAGTTGGCGATCACCCAGTTGTCGCCGGAGAGGTCATAGTTGAGGCGGAGGCCGCTGTGATGCATGCCGTCCGTGGCCGTGAGGGTGATCGACGCGCCGGCGGGGTGGATCGTGCTCCACTGGGCGGGGCTTTCGCAATCCTGGATCGTCCTTGAGGACCAGAGTAACCGGGGAAACCCGGCGGCCGGTTCAATCGTGGGCGTCCAGTTCAGCTCTGCGGCGACGATGGGCAGGAGCAGAGGAGACTGAACTACCGCCCAGGCCATGAGGATGGATCGACAGGAGCCCATTCGCACCTCCGCTTTCATTATACCGGATGGGCTCGTCCTGCCAGGGCCGCGCCATCTTGTCGTCCGGGACGCTCGCCCGTGGCAGGTTCACTGCTTCATGGCGAAGGTCCACGTCAGGGTGGCTCGATTGGATTGCCGGGCAGGCGAGATCATTGACCGCGTTTGGTTTTATCGGGACGATAGGCCTTCGGTCGGCGGTTACGATGGGGGAGGAGCATCAGGGAGATACTCATGGCGAGCAAGCGCGTTGAACACCCAGGCAAGTCCGGGGGCGGTGCGAACGGCGGGGAGTACAGCGGTTCTTTCGGTGGCTCGCGGACTCGATCTCGCGTCGATCCGGGGGGGGGGAACAGGGCGAGGCAGGCGAGCGACCCTCAGCCGTCGACCGAAAACCGGGGGAGACGCCGGAAACGAGCGGCTCTGGCCGGTCTGAATCTGGCCAGGCTCAAGCTGCATTCGGTCCATGACCGGCGGCATCTGGCCCAGGTGGCGGCCTTCGCGGGAACGCCCGAGGCGGGGGTTTCGTTCGCGGCGTGGATGGATTCGCTGCCGGCGTTTCTGGGGGTGAAGCGGCTCCGGGCGGCGGTGGCAGCGATCGTGGCTGCGCGTCGGGCAGAGCGGCCGGTGGCCATGGCCATGGGTGGACACGTGGTCAAGGTTGGCTGCGGGCCGGTGGTGATCGACTTGTGTCGAAGGGAGATCGTGACCGCAGTCGTCTGCCACGGGGCGACGGCGATTCATGACGTCGAGATTGCCATGATTGGAGCCACCAGCGAAGACGTCGGCGACACGATCCGTGACGGGCGTTTTGGCATGGTTCGAGAGACGGCCGAGTTCTTCGCCGCGGCGGCCAAGGTGGCCGAGCGATCGCGAATCGGCTACGGTCGGGCCATCGGGCAGCTCGTTCTCAAGCGCCGCCTGCCACACGCCTCACGCAGCATCCTCGCGGTGGCTGCCGAACTGGACCTACCCGCGACGGTACACGTGGCCATCGGCACCGATACCGTGCACATGCCGACCATGGCTGATGGAGCCCGGATCGGCCGGGCGAGCATGGCCGACTTTCGCCGGCTTTGTGGCGTGGTTCATGACATGGGGGCGGCCGGCAAGGGCGGCGTCTGCGGCGTCTGGTGCAACGTTGGATCCGCGGTCATCCTGCCGGAGGTGTTCCTCAAGACCGTGGCCGTCGCCCGCAACCTCGGGGCCAGGCTCGATGACCTGACCACGGTCAATCTCGACATGCTCCGCCAGTACCGCACCGGGCAGAACGTAGTCGGGCGGCCGGTCAGCCCCGGCCATGGTCACGACATTGCCGGCCACCACGAGATCATGCTGCCGCTCCTGCGTCAGGCGGTTATTGAGGCCTGGAGTCGCCGGACGATGCGGGAGCTGTAGGCGGGCTGCGACGGAGGATGCGGAACTGAAGAATCAGGTTGGGGATCTGAAATCCGAGATATCTCGGCGACCGCGCGGTTGGGACCAACGGGGGAGGTGACCGCCAGCCGACGTCCGGCGCATCTGGCACCGTTCCAGTTCGCAGTACTCGCAAGGCAGACCGTGGGCGATGACTTCGGAGGCCGCCCCGATGCCGGCCAGACCGGAGATACTCTTGACCGGGGACATCATCATCGAGGGCAGGAGTCTGACGCCGATGGGCGAGGCATCCACAATCGAGAAGAGCGTCTTCTGCTGCTCGATGGATATGCCGCAGAAACCGGGGCTGAACGGCGGGGTCACGCCCTCGTCGGGCCCGGCCTCGTGCTGCCACAAGTAGTCGACGAAAGCATCCGAAGCAGCGTCCGCAGCGCTGGAGCCGATGGACTGGAGGATGTACCCCTCCAGCGGCTTGCCGTCCAGCCGGCGCTCGTTGGCGATCCGCTCCAGATCACTGCCGATCGTCACCGCGAAGACGGCCACGCGCCCGGCTGGTCTGAGGAACGCCGCGATCGGCCCGTGAAAGCTGCCCGCTCCCTTGAGGGCGAGTTCCCTATCCGTCAAACGCTCGACATTCCAGACCCCGTAAACCCCTCGCGTCCTCAGATAGGGAATCGACTCCTCCAGCAGGCGGTTGACCATCTCGAGGAGTTCCGGGCGCACCGCTTCCTGGTGGGCTCCACCCATCATCCGCAGGACCTCGCGGAGGGCCAAGTCGAGTTTCAGCTCAATGACGTGCTGATGGTTGGCCATGTACCGCCGTAAACTGATGTGCGTCCCGACAACCCGAGACGCGCCCGGCGAGATGCCGGTGCCACACGACTCTTCGGACGCTCCCTAGCGCTTCCTGGCCCGCGCGGCGTCGACCATGGCCTTCACGTTGGCCGTCGGGCTGAATGAGTCGATCTCACAGCCCGGCATGACGCACGCGGTCGTGTGCGGCAAGGTCGAATCGATGAACTCGCGGACCATCCGGGTCACCTGCTCCGACGTGCCGTGACACGCCAACTGAGTCGTCGGCGCGTTGGCCGCGCACTGCTTGCCCTTGAGCATTTTGGCGACCTGCTCGAACCACTGCGGCCAAGGCATCTCCTGCCCGTAGTAGGGCATGTCGTACTGTACGGCCTTGATGCCCTGCCAGCCCGAAACCATTTGTAGCGCGTGCGGCAGGTTGTGGCCACAAATGTGCCAGAAAAGGTAGGGGAAGATCGTGCGAGCCTTTTCGACCCAGATGCGGTCCACGTCGCCAAACTTATCCAGGTGCCTGGGCCCCCAAGTACGGGCTCCGCCGAACGCGCAGCAGAACTGGGCACCGTTCTTGGCCGCGAACTCGGCATAGAAGTCCAGGGCCGCAAGCCGCTCCTTGAGGCACAGATCGAGATAGTATCGGATCTTGCGCTCCGGTTCGGTCACCATCCACTTGAGGAATCGCTGGACCTCGACGACGGTTTCAGCGTAGTTCGTCGGGGTGCCGATGCCCACGATAATGGGCACCTGGCGGTCCATTTTCTCCTGGAACTCCAGCAGTTGGAGCATATGGGGCGTGTAGTGCGTGGCCGCGCGCGAGTCGGGGCCATACTTTTCCCAGACCTTCTGTTCGAACATGGCAATGGCATCGTCGAGCGTCTCGGCCACCGGCTTGAAGAGCAGGTAGTCCTTGTCCCCGCGGAGGATGAAATGCTCGGCCCGCTTCTCGGGCGGGACGAAACTCTCGAGCTGATGACCGATGTCCACGTACATCCAGATCGCGTCGGTGCGGATGTCCGCCCAGGTCTTGATGCAGGCATCGGTGGTCTTGTCGACGTCGTTGTAGATCTCCCGGTGGCTGTAACCGGCATAGGTGATCTGCCAGTAGTCGAGTTCCGGGGCGGCGGGCACGTAGTCGGTCCGCTTGAGGTCGAAGGCGTCGGCCATGCGTTGCCAGTGGGTCATTTCGCCGACGGGGGGCAATTTCCCCTTGAGACGCTTCACCCATTGATCCACGATCGTGCTCATCGCGATTCACTCCATCCCACGTGCCGCGGGCGTGGGGCCCACGGTCGAGCCAGCCTCTGGTGTCGTCAGGTGGGAGTCCCACATCAGAGACTGAATGCCGGGGGGGACGCCCGGGCCTCGCCAGCGCGAAGCCGGTGCTACACAGGTTGATCGATACACTTTCACTTGCCCAGCAGCTTCTTGATCTTGTCCACGGCCTTCCAGGCATCGTCGCTGGCGTCGTCGGCGCCCATCCGGCGGGCGGCCTCGGGGTCGACCGCCGGTCCTCCGCAGATAATCTTCACCTGGCTGCGGAGTCCCGCCTTGGCGATGGCCGCCACGGTTTCCCCAGTGTGCATGAAGGTCGACGTCATGTAGGTCCCGAGTCCGACAATCTGGGGCTTGTGTTTGCGGATCGCGTCGACGAACACCTGGTCATCCAGACTCTCGCCAACGTCGATCACGCGCAGGCCATTCGCCTCGAAGACCGGAATGGCCACGTTCTTCCCGACGGTATGGATGTCACCGTGGATGTTCCCGAGGACCATGGTTCCGAGCCTGTTCTCAGCTCCGGAGGCGGCCAGCAGCGGGCGAACGACCTCGAGACCGGCGAAGTAGACATCGCAGGCGACCAGGACCTCGGGCATGAACATGTCACCGGCGTTGAACTTCTGCCCGACCCGGCGCATGCCCAGGGACAGGCCTTCGTTCAACACGGTCGCGGGCGACAAACCGGCCGCCAGGGCATCCTGAGCCAGAGACTTGACTGCGTTGGCGTCCATTCCCTCGATAGCGCCGGCCAGACGTTCAAGAAGCGGGGAATCACTCATTGCCGAGGCTCCTCCGGAGGCTGTATATTCCCAAATGGGCGATGCTCACCAACACTCGCCCATGCTACTGTCGACCAAGGCCGGTGGCAAGGAACGGCTGACTCGCCGAAGCGATCCCCGGGGCGTAGAATGCCACCTGCTGATGGGAGGTGTTCATGACGCCGCGCCAACGGTTCATCGCCGCCCTGGAAGGTTGCCCTTTGACCGGGCGGGTGCCGCATTTCGAGCTGGTCTTCTTCCTGACCATGGAGGCCTTCGGGCGAATCCACCCCACCCATCGTTCCTTCGGGCAGTGGCGGCAGATGACCGAGTCCGAACGGCGCCTGCATCGCCACGACGCCGCCGAGACGTACGTGCTGACCGCTCGGCACTATGAGCACTCGGCCATCTTCCTTCACGGATTCGGGGCCCCCGGCGAGGAAGAGGAACTCCGGCTGATCGACGAGGTCCGCCGGTTGTCCGGAGACGAGTTCTTCCTGATGATGCACGGCGACGCGACCTACGCGATCCCTTCCGGCGGGGACATGACCGAGTTCTGCAGCGCCCTGGCCGACCACCCTGAGCAGGCCAAGGAGAAGGCCCGCCGACAGGTAGACGAGGCTCTGGCCCGCGGGGAACGGTTCCAGCGACATGGCGGCCTGGACGGCTGGGCCCTCTGCTCCGATTACTGCTTCAACACCGGCCCGTTCTTCAGTCCGGCCTGGTTCGACGAGTTTGTGACCCCCTACCTGGCCGACCTGTGCCGCGGCTATCGCGGGCAGGGCTTCTACACGGTCAAGCACACCGATGGGAACATCATGCCGATTCTCGACCGGTTACTGCTGGGTGAGCCGCACGCGCTGCACTCGCTCGATCCGCAGGGCGGCGTGGACATCGCCGAAGTCAAGCGGCGGGTCGGTGATCGCGTCTGCCTCATCGGCAACGTCAATTGCGGCCTGCTCGATACCGGCACCGATGAGCAGTGTGTGGCCTCCGCCCGCTACGCGCTCAAACACGGCATGCCCGGCGGGCGGTATGTTTTCTCCACGAGCAACTGCGTGTATACCGGCATGAGGCTGGAGAGATACCATCTGATCCTGGATGTGTGGCGGAAGGAAGGAGAGTATCCCGGGGAGTCGCTTGTGGAGAAGGCAGGAGGTAAGTGAGTAGGGAGGCCATGGGAGGATCGCCCTCCGCCGGCGAGCGGAGCCGAGCCGCCCTTGCGGCACCTGATCCCCCGGACGCTCGTTTCCTCCTTTCTCTTCTCGATTCCCCGCTTTCAGTGCGCACCGTATCGTCCTCGATAGATTGGGAGGAGACTGATCATGCACACCGCACTTGTTCTGTTGGCTGTCAGCGCCCTGGTGGGGGCCACGGAGCCTGCCCCGTCGTTTGTTTCCGCCAAGCCGATCTGGCCCGAAGGCCGGGACACGGAGATGAACCTCCTAATCGGATTCCGGGCCGGCTTCGAGGCTCCCGAGTCGGGCCGGACCGTCCTGCGCGTCACCGGTGCAAGCCTCTACCGGGCCTTTGTCAACGGTGAGTTTGCCGGTCACGGCCCGGCCCGCAGCCCGCACGGCTGGTTCCGGGTCGACGAGTGGGACATCTCCAGGCTGGTGGAGCAAGGCCGCAATAACGTCGCCATCGAGGTGGCCGGCTACAACGTCAACAGCTATTACCTGCCCGACCAACCCGCCTTCCTGCAGGCCGAAATCGTGGCCGGGGGGAAGGTCCTGGCCTCGACCGGGGGCGATGGGGGCGTCTTCGAAGCCACGGTCCTCAAGGAGAGAGTCCAGAAAACCCAGCGTTACAGTTTCCAGCGGGCTTTCTCGGAGGTCTACCGCCTGAGCCCGGGCTATGATCGCTGGCGGCAGTACCCGGGAGCCGCGATCGAACCGGCGAAGTGCGCCGTGGCCGAGGCCAAGAACCTGCTGCCCCGCCGGGTCCCCTACCCCACGTTCAACCAGCGACCCGCCCTGTGGCATGTCTCCCAGGGGACGATCAAGACGGGTATCGAGGTCAAGAGCCCCTGGAAGGACCGGGCCCTGGTCAACGTCGGCCCGCAGTTCAAGGGCTACAAGGAAAGCGATCTCGAGGTCATCCCGTCGCTCGAACTGCAGGCCATCGCCACGGCGACCCGGGCACCGGTTGATCGTGCACTCGAGTCGAGCGTCAGACTCCCTCTCCGGGCCAACAGCTTCCAGATCGTTGACTTCGGCACCAACCTGACCGGTTTCGTGGGAGCGAAGATCTCCTGCCGGGTCAGGACCCGCCTGTTCTTCACCTTCGACGAAATCCTGCGTGACCAGGACGTCGACTTCAAGCGCCTGGGCTGCGTCAACATCATTGAGTACACCCTCGAGCCCGGCGATTACCTGGTCGAATCGCTCGAGCCCTACACCCTCCGATACGCCAAGCTGATCACCTTCGCCGGCGAGTGCGACGTCGAAGGCATCTACCTTCGCGAGTACGCCAACCCCGACGTGTGGGGCGCCCACTTCGCCGCCTCGGATCCGCGGCTAAACCGGCTCTTCGCCGCCGCCCGGGAGACATTCGCCCAGAACTCGGTCGATCTGTTCATGGACTGCCCTTCGCGCGAGCGGGCCGGCTGGCTGTGCGACAGTTTCTGGACAGCCCGCACGGCCTACGATCTGAGCGGGCACACCGCGGTCGAGGAGGCGTTCATCGAGAATTACCTTTTGCCAACCCGGTTCGAGTTCCTCCCGGGGGGCATGATTCCCATGTGCTATCCGGCGGACCACAACGACACCGTGTTCATCCCCAACTGGGCGATGTGGTTCGTGGTCGAACTCGAGGAGTACCTGGCCCGCAGCGGCGATCGATCGACGGTCGACGCCCTTCAGGGCCGGTTGAGCGGCCTGCATGAGTTCTTCCGGCAATACGAGAACAGCGACGGCCTGCTCGAGAAGCTGCCGAGCTGGGTGTTTGTCGAGTGGTCGGACGCGAACAAGTATGTCCAGGACGTGAACTATCCGAGCAACATGCTTTACGCCGCGGTCCTGGCGGTGGGCGGGCGCGTCTTCGGCATGGTCGATCTTGTCGAAAAGGCCGACCGAGTCCGCGAGGCGATCCGCAAGCAGGCATTCGATGGTGAGTTCTTCGTGGACAACGCGATCCGCAAGGATGGCAAACTCGAAGTCACCCGCAACCGCACCGAGGTCTGCCAGTACTACGCCTTCTTCTTCGACGCCGCCACGCCCAAGAGCCACGAGCAGCTCTGGAACGTGCTTCGCACCGAGTTCGGTCCCAGGCGCAAGGCGACGGGCAAGTACCCGGAGATCTCGAAGACCAACCAGTTCCCGGGCAACTTCCTGCGACTCGAGCTGCTCTCCCGTGAGGGGCTCTGCCAGCAGGTTCTCGACGAGTCGGTGGACTACAACCTGTACATGGCCGATCGCACGGGCACGCTCTGGGAGAATGACGGTGACTACGCGAGCTGCAACCACGGTTTCGCCTCGCACGTGGCCCACATCCTGTTCCGCGACGTACTCGGTGTTTATCGCGTCGATGCGGTCGAGCAGGTCGTGACCCTGCGGTTCGCGGACCTGAAGATGGACTGGTGCGAAGGTCGCGTGCCGACCCGCGGCGGAGCGGTGAACCTGCGCTGGTGGCGAGAAGGCGAAAGGCTGCTCTACAAGATCGACACCCCCGCCGGCTTCAGGGTCGAGGTCCGGAATCTCACCGGCAGGCCGCTCGTGCGGCAGCCGTGACAGTGGCCGGCCCGGGCGCAGAAGCAGCGTATAGAGGTTTACGGCGGGGCTGATGCGGCGAGTCTGGCGGGAGAAGACGGACTGGAGACGAGCTGAACAATGGTGTTCGAGCACCCTCTACGAGTGAAGCTGGAGGACATTGACGAGATGGGGCACGTCAACAACGTGGTTTATCTGCGCTACGCCCAGGACGCAGCGGCGGCCCACTGGATCGCACTGGCGTCCGAGGAGCAGTTGAAGAGCTTCGTGTGGGTGGCCCGGCGGCATGAGATCGATTACCTCCGCCCAGCCTTCCCGGATGAGGAGCTTCTGGCTCGCACCTGGGTCGGGGAGGCTTCGGGAGCCACCTATGAGCGTTTCGTCGAGATCGCACGCCCCAGAGACAACGAGACGCTGGCCCGGGTGCGCAGCGTGTGGGTCCTGCTCGACGCCAAGTCGCATCGCCCTCGGCGGGTCACCGAGGAACTCCGAGCCCGGTTCGGCGGTGCCGAGGCGTGACTGGACACCTGCCCCCGCCAGCGGATGACCAGGAAGGCGGCCGACGCCGCGGGTAGTCTGGCGGTTGCCGACCAACCGGAGGAATTGGCCGGCCCGCGGGCGAAAACCCTTGTCGGCAGGATGGGGACATGCGAGCCTGCTTGTCCTTTTACCCCCTCTGCATGCCCGACCTCGAGGAACACGCCTTCACCCGCTGGACCGGCGGGCGGATCGTGCCCGACACTCCGGCCCCGGCACGGCGCGTTCACGCCCCCTCCTTGTCCAGGTGGAAGAGGGTTCGGAGCGCGTCGGCGTAGACGCGGCGGGTGCCGTCCGGGGGGCCTTCGCCCAGGAGCTGGAGCGGGTCATGGAGGATCTTCTGGATGACGCGATGCAAGAGCTGCTCGACGAGCTTGTGGTCCGCTTCCGAGAGGTGCTCGAACTTCGGCGAGGCCCACGCCAGTTCGGCTTCGGAGATGTCCTTGAAATGCTCGCGGAGGGCCTGGATCAGGGGGCCGAGATCACGACCGGCCTTGCTTTCCAGGAAGGCGACCACGTTGGCTTCGATGATCTCGTGACAGCGGTTGATGGCCTCGCGACGCTGAATCAGGGTGGCCTCGGTCACCATCTGCAGATCGTCGATGTTGAACAGATAGACGCTGTCGTGCCTGCCGACTTCGGGATCGATGTCGCGCGGGACAGCGATATCGATCAGGAGCAGCGAGCGATACCTGCGCCGCCTCGGGATCGGCTCGAAGGCGGCGGCGGTGAGAATCGGATCACGAGAGCCGGTCGAACTGATGACCACATCGACCTCTGCCAACCGATCGATCCACTCGCTCCACGGAACGACCTGGGCATCGACGGCATGCCGGCGGCGTATTCGTTCGGAGAGCTCAACGGCCCGCTGGTCGGTGCGATTGGTGACCCAAAGGGTCTTGGGGCGGGTCGCCATCAAGTGGTTCAGCGTGACCTCGCCCATCTTGCCTGCCCCGACCATGAAGATGGTCTTATCGTCGAGCCGGGAGAAAACCTGACGGGCAAGATCCACGGCCGCGCTGCCCACGCTGGTCCGGCCGGTCGCGATCGCGGTGCGGGTGTGGGCGTCTTTGGCGACGCTGAAAGCCCGCTGAAACAGCTCGCCGAGCGTCGCGCCCGCCGTGCCGGCTCGGCGCGCGATCTCAAAAGCCTGCTTGGACTGGCCGAGGATCTGCGATTCGCCCAGGACCATCGAATCGAGCGAACTGACCACGCGAAACAAATGGCGAACGGCCTCGGCATCCTCGTAGCTGTAAAACGCCTCGGCGAACTCGGGCACTTCGAGTCCCTTGAAGCCGACCAGGAAGGCAATGGCCTCGCCGATTCGTGGATGGTTGTAGACCGGAGTGGAGATATAGAGCTCGATGCGATTGCAGGTCGAGATGAGTACCGCCTCGGCGTGCGGATACTCCGCCTTGAGCGCCGCCAGGAAGGCGGGAACATCGGCCCCGCCAAACGCCAGGCGTTCCCGGAGTTCAACGGGCGCCGAGCGGTGATTACAGCCTATGACCAGCGTTCTCATTGGTGTATGGGCGAGCCGAACTCCCGCAAGAGAAACACGATCACGGTCAGCCACATGCCGCAGGTCGCCAGGAGAGCCGCCTGGCGGCCGCGGACCTGCGGCCGGAACGTCAACGAGCCCAGCAGGCAGGCGTACACCAGCCAGACGAGCGCCGAGACAAGCACCGAACCATCCAGATACCAGGCGGTCCGGCGAAGGTCTTCGCGGTGAGCCACCCCGCACATGCCGGTCAGGATGCCGTAGGTGAAGAGGGGGAAACCCAAGGCCATCATCCAGCGACCGAAGCGATCGAGCGACTCGAGAGAGGCGACCCGGCCCATGAGATCGAGGGCCCGCTTGCGATGCAGGACTCGATGCACGAGCAGATAAGCCATGCCGGCCGCCCCGCCGATCACGAAGCAGGCTCCGCTGACCGCGAAGGCTACGCTGTGGCTGACGAACCAGCTCTTGTAGGTGACCGGGCTGGCCGGCTCGCCCACCGCGGCCAGGGCAAGCAGGTTGACCACGGTCGCAAGCAGCAGGAGCACGCCGTCCAGACCGCGCAGGGCCCGCGAGAAATGGGTGCCGACGGCCGCCATGGCGACAAGCGTGGCCAGGAGCATGGCCGCCTCGTGGTTCTGGCGAAAGGTCCCGACCGGGCCGTGGTCGAGGAGGGCCCAGACGACATATCCGCCGTTGACCGCGACCCCGAACAGGGTTGCCGAGAGGAGATACGGACCCATACCCCGCTTGTGACGGCGCACCTCGAGGTAGCCGACCGCCGCCGCAGTCGCGAAGCACAGGCCCGCCAGAATGAGCACCAGGACCGGTCCGGTCATTCGGCTCTACCTCCGCGGATGATGGTCGAGCATGCCATCAAACCAGTCTCGCCAAGCCTGCCGGCCGTCGCGCGCGAGCCGCTCGAGCGATTCATCGGTGCTGAGAGCCTCCAGGACCTGCCGGCGGACTTGCGGATCCACCACCCGATCCTGCACGATGAGCCGGGCACGGGCCAGTTCGTCCACAAGAATACCCAAGTCGGGACCGAATTGCGACGCGAGGCGATCGCGCACCCTGGCGGCCAGCAGCGGGCTGGCTCCGCCCGTGCCCACGGCGATACAGAACCGGCCCCGGCGAACAATCGCTGGCATGAAGAAGTCGCACAGCCCGGGGTCATCGACCACGTTGCACAGAATTCGCCGGTTCCGGGCGTCGGCCAGGATCCGGGCATTGAGTTGACGGTCGTCGGTACAGACGAATATGAGACAGGCGTCTCCCAGGAGCTCCGTCGAATACCGGCATGCCAGGCGCTCGATATCGGTTCTGGCGAGCAGTCCCGGATCGAACTCAGGACTCACCACGCGCACCCGGGCTCCAGCCTGACACAGAATGTCGACCTTGTGAGCCGCGACCCTGCCACCCCCAATCACCACGATCAGGCGGCCAGCGACCTCAAGTTGGATGGGAAGCACGGACATGGCAGACGTCAGATCGTCAAACCGTCGAAACCATAGATACCTGGAGACAACCGGAGCCCTGACTGATCCGGTTGAGCTGTAAGCTCGCTTCTCGCCTGCCTGGTCGCCGTGACGAGTCCCGGCTCACTTCCCCTTCGCTTCCGCCTCGGCCAGCCAGGCGATGAAGTCCTTGGGCGACAGGGTGCCGACTTGTCGCGCCACAATGTCGCCCCGGCTGCTGAGGATCATCAGCGTGGGGACGGTCTGGACCGCGAAGCGAGCACCGACGGAACTCTGTTCGTCGACGTCGACACTCACCGGCACCCAGAGGTCCAAAGCCCTGGCCACATCGCTGCGACTGAATACGTCGCGGTCCAGGATCTTGCACGGCCCGCACCAGGAAGCATGGAACTTCACCAACACGAGCCGGTCTTCCTGGGCCGCCCGGCGGAGGCCGGCCTCGAGGTCGGTGGTCCATGCCACGGCCGTGGGGACCGGCCGGCTCGCATAGACGTACAGGACCGCAACCACCAGCAGGGCACCTGCCATCACCCAGTTGGCACGTTTGCGGCCGCACAGGCCGTCGGCCGTCGAACATGTCCCGGACGGCCTGCCCCGATCATCTCCGTCAGCCATACGGTACCTTGCTCCCGCTGCTGTAACCGATGCATCGAGGGCCGCACGCCCGCCGTGCAGCGCAGACGGCGGAGCGGACGCGTCCCACACGCGAGATTATAGGGGCCCTCATTGACAACGCCTCCGGGCGAGGCTGACAATACACGTTCCGGAGTGCAGGTATCTGAAGCATGAACCAGTCTTGAGGGAGGCATCATTCATGGCCAGCGAGCATTCACACAGGTGCGGTTCGACAGGCTCGACAGGCGGGGCATGCTGTAATGCAGCCGGCCTGCGGGCGTTTTACGAGAGGGCGGCCCGGGGCATGGTCTCCCGCCGGCATGTGATGGCGGGCCTGGGAACCGCGGCGGTCGGAGCCTGGGTACTGACCAGCCGGAGAGCCAAGGCTGAAGCTGGAGCCGCATCCACCCCGCCCACGATTACGCCTGCCAAGGAACTGATCGTTCAACCCATACTCACGTATGCCATTCCCAAGCGTGCGGAACAGACCAGCTGGCGGCCATGGGGCGGGCTCATGGAACCATCCGACGTAGATGAGGAAGCCAAGCGGATCACGAGCGAGCTGGGTGAGCTGGCGAGCAACACCGGACTGGCGGTCAAGTTCCTGCCGGTAATACCCGTAGACAACCGGGCCAAGGCGGAGCAGGCGGCCAAGACAGTCTGCGACGTGATGCTGATCTACGCCTCAGGCGGCGATGGCGACGTACTGGAGAAGCTGGTCGTCCCCGACCGACCGACGATCTTCTTTCTGCGGCATCGCTCCGGACCGGTCTCCCTGTGGTACGAGATCATGCATCCGCGTTTCCTGCGCAAGACAACCGACGAGTACAAGCAGCCGGGCGTGGATGTAGGAGACGTGGTCGTGGACGACCGTGACGACCTCACCTGGCGGCTGCGAGGTCTGCTGGGCTTGCGGCGCACGCTGGGACAGAAGGTGGTGACCATCGGGGGTGCCGCGGGCTGGGGCGTCGGTGGGCAGATCGCGCCCAAGATCGCCAAGACGGTCTGGAAGCTGGAGCTGCCAGATGTCAGCTACGAGACGTTGAGGCAACGGATCGGGAAGATCAAGGACGACACTCACGCCGTGACCGAGGCCGGCCGCCAGGCCGAGGAGTACCTCAAGGACTCCGGCGTCGAGCTGTTCACCGAAAAGAAGTACGTGGCCAACGCCTTCTTGCTCACCCGGCTGTTCAAGGAGCTCATGACCGAGCAGTCCGCCACCGCGATTACCGTCAACCACTGCATGGGCACGATTATGCCCATGTCGGAGACGACCGCGTGCCTGACACTGAGCTTGCTGAATGACGAGGGGTATCTGGCGTTCTGCGAATCGGACTTCGTGGTCATTCCCTCGGGCATCCTGATGCACCACATCACCGGGACGCCGGTGTTCCTCAACGACCCGACCTGGCCGCACCACGGCGTGGTCACCGTGGCCCACTGCACCGCCCCGCGCAAGATGAACGGCGAGCGTCTCGAGCCGGTCAAGATTCATACTCATTTCGAGTCGGACTATGGCGCCGCGCCCAAGGTCGAAATGGCCGAGGGCCAGCGGATCACCATGGCCGTGCCTGATTTCGCCTGCCAGAAATGGGTCGGCTTCACCGGCAGAATCGAGGCGAACCCGTTCCACGCGATCTGCCGCGCCCAAATGGACGTCACCATCGACGGCAACTGGCCCAAGCTGGTCGACGAGATGCGCGGCTTCCACTGGATGATGGTTTACGGGGATTGTGCCCGGGAGATCGGATACGCCATCAAGCACCTGGGCATCAAATGGCTGAACGTCTCGGCCGAGCCAACTCCCGGAGTGGCGTAGGAGCCGATGCGAACATCGAGGTCATGGAAGCCGATCGTTCGGACTGCCGCGGCGGCCGCAGCGGTCCTTGCAGGCTGTGGTCCCCCTTCCGGGACGGCCATGATTCTCCGCCCCACCGTCGAGACCATCACCCTCCGGCCGGCAGCGCAACCTCTTGCGCGGGAACCGCTGTTCACCTCGTGGCTGCCAGACGTCGGGAGGATGGGCGAAGAGGTCCGCCGACGGCATCAGCCACCCGGTCCGGGATGGGCAAAGGTGCTGGCCGAGGAGTTCCGCGAGGCCGCGACCGAGGTCGTACCCGGCTGGCGAATCGTCGATTTCCCTTCGCTGAAGATCGCGGCCCTGAACGGGCGGCGGAGTATCGAGATTCGCGGGCCGGCAGACATGAAGGCACCCTGCGGTCTGGAGTGCGATCTGAGCGCCGCCTCTCTCACGGGCCGGGACGCCCGGCTGGACTTGTGTCTCAGCTGCCGATCACCGCAGCAAGCAGAGGCCATCCGGGGAATCAGAATCACCGTTGCCGCCGACGGTACCGCCGGCCAGAGCACGTCGGTCACCGTGCCGCTGCAGTCGGGCGTATCACCGGGCTGGGAATGGCAACACGCATGGTTGCGGTTCGAGTCGGGAATTCGGGCCGCGACCCTGAAGATCGTGGCCGAGCGACCCGGCGCGGCGGTTACGCTCGGTGCGGTTCACCTGGCCGCACGGCAATCTGCCCAGTCGGGGAATTCGCCGTCGATTGACCCAGCCGCCACCCAGGCCGCCAGTCACACCGGATCCCAGGTCCGCAATTGGCTGGTCGGCGGCGGCTTCGAGACCGGCTCGCGGGGGTTCTACACCAGCGCCGTCACCCGTTGGCCCAACGGCGGCGAGCGCGTCATCCCCATCGATTGGCGACTCTCCGAGGATGCCGCCGAGGGCACCACAGCGCTGGCGATCAGCGTGCCCGAGTTCGGAGGCCGTGTAGGGTTCGGCCCCCTGAACCTGGACCGGGCAGCCGTTCCCTCGCCGCAGGTCCATCTCCGTTTTCTGGCCAAGTCCGCCCGTCCAACGAAACTCACCGCCACGTTGCGCGGTCGCGCCAGGACAATCGGCCAGCGAACGTTCGCCCTGTCTCCAAGCTGGCAGGGATTCCACAGTCTCTTCCGGATCAACACCCGCCATGAAGACGACCGACGTGAATGGGCGGCGGCCGAGCTGGTCTTCGATTTTGCCGGAGACCGCGCACCGGAGGTCAACGAGTGCGGGCTCGACGCGGTGGTACTCACCCACTCAGCGATCGATTCTCCCGGCCTGCGAAGCGCCCCGGTCGAGATCGGCATCCTCGGACCCCATCCCGAATCGGGTGACCTTGGACATCTCATCGACGAGCGGGCAAAGGCCTCGGTGACGATCCGGCTGGTGGGCGACCCGCTGGCCGCTCCCTCGGGAACATCCGCTGCGAGCCAGCCGGCCCGAACGGCCGAACCCCGGTTCTCAGACCGCCGCGCGGGCGAGCTGGCCGTCGACGTCCTCGATGCCTGGGGTCGTTCGGTCGGCAGGCTGACCCGGGCGATCTCGCTGCCGCTGAGCGGGATGGCGATCCTGAACGTCGACCTGGACGGGCTGACACGCGGATACTACTGCATCGTGGCCTCGCTCTGGGACGGGGTGCCAGGGAGCTCGACGATGATCTCCCAGGCCACCTGCCCGCTGGGCGTCATCTCCTGGTCGGATGCCGTTCCCAAGGATAGCCCCTATGGGCTCTCGACTTCGCAGGGCATTGTGTCCGTGCACACGAGCCGCCTGGGCACCCGATGGGTTCGTATGGATTTGCCAACAAAGGAGTTACAGACGGCGCCGACCTCGTGGGGCTTCGGCGTCTGGGCAGCGATGATGGGTTCCTGCCGCGCCAACCAGATTGAGGCCATTACCGCGTTGATGCTGCCCGCCGACACCCCGTCGCGCCAAGCGTTCGTCGAACAATGGCTGGCGGATGGCTCGCTCTGGCCCGGCGGTGTGCTGGTTCGCCGGCCGTCGATCACCACGCAACCGACGGAGGCCTATCTGGCGGAGCTGAAGTGGCTGGGCGAGCAGCTTGCTCGGCGGGCGCCAGGCCTACGACTGGTGAGCGATTCGCTCGTGGATGGACGGGGCGGCGAGGGTGTCGTGCTCGGGATCGCCTGCCCCATGACGCCGGTTCCGGAGGAGTGCGAGAGACAACTCGAGGCCATTGGCCACCGCCAGTCGCCAGAGCAGGTGGTATGGGACCCTTATGTTCCGGTTCGTCTTGGGGGGGCGCAACCTTTTGGCACCCCGCTGGTTACGTTGGCGTCCCAGAGTCGAGGGGCGGTTCAGCTGCTCGAGAGGCCGATCGATCCGGTGGTGTCCGCGTCGCACATGGTCCGGTCGCTGCTGATTCGATCGTTAGCTGTCGCCGAACTCTCCTGCAGCGAAGCGGTCGCCCTGGATCCGGTCCGGTCTGCGTTCGATGACGATCGCCGCCGCCTGCATGAGCCGGATCTGTCCCCTCGGCCGGCACTTGTCGCTTTTGACGTGCTGACCGAGTTGCTGAACCGCGGCGTCCTGAAGCGGTGGGTGGATGTACCGGGCGGGACACGGGTGCTGTACTTTGAGGTGAGTGATGGGCGTGGAGTGGCGGCGGTGTGGCGGCCCTACGGGATGAGCCCGACCCGGCTGGCGCTGCCGGGCTTGGGGTCATCGGTCACCGTGATGGACTGCCTCGGGGTGGTGGAGCCTGCGGTCGTGGAGTCTGCTTGTCGAGTGGTCGAGGCGAACGAAGTCGTTCGCTTTCTGATCGCCGCGGATCGGGACCGGCCGGCGCTGCAACGATCGCTGGAGAACATCCGCGTTCTCCTCGACACCCCGGATCAGGCGGCACGTTGACTTGCGGACCGCGGGAGATATGATCGACCCGAGACTTGCCGGTCGTCGTCCGCGAAACGCGGGCAATGTTCAAGGGCGGCGAAACGGGACACGGATCGTGACAAGGAGTTGATTCATGAGCGCGAAGATGACTTGGGTACTGATGGCGGGGCTGGGCCTGATCGTCGGGCTTTCGATGGGCTGCAACAAACCGCAAGCGGAAGAGCCTATTGTACAGGCTCCGGAGCCGGAGGCTCCTCCTTTTCCGGAGAGCACCGTTCCCTCGGCCGAGGTGCAGCCGACCAGGCCGGTCGTAACGACCACGCCTCCGCCACCTCCCCCGCCGCCGGTTGAGACCGCCGCGCCGCCGGTCGACACGGGAACCCCGGACGCCGCCGCCCGCAAGGCCGCACCCGCACCAAAGGAGCAATACGCATCCAGGAAAGCCTCGTCGAGCGGGCGCACCCACACCGTAAAGAAGGGCGAGACGCTGCAGACCATCTCTCAGAAGTATTACGGAACAACCAAGAACTGGCGCAAGATCTACGACGCCAACCGAAAGCAGCTGCCCAAGGGACCGGATGAGGTCATGGTCGGTACCAAGCTGCGGATACCTTGATGGCAGTCGGGTTCCCGCGGACTCCGCTCGGCAGGTCCATGGCTCAAGCCTGTCGAAGGCAGTCGAGTCGCGATCGGTCGTTGGTCATGGTCGGGCGGCCGGCGAGCGTCGGTGACGCGGGCATCTGAGAGATGAGGCGGATGGGGAGAGTCCATTCGCAGTGCGAATAACGGGCTTCGCCGATCTATCCAGGATCGACGAAGCCTGTTCCGTCTGGACAACCGGATGGCGAGCGTGGGCAATCCAGGTCAACAACGTCCGGAGAACGTGTCCCAAGCCGGCACCGGACCAATTCGGTCCAGCATTCTGGAACGTCCGGTACAGTTCCTTCGAGGCGTCGGGCCACACCGAGCCAAGATCCTCGCGGAGATGGGCATCCAGACCGTTGCCGACCTGGTCATGTACTTCCCCTTTCGATTCGAGGAGCAGCCCCGCCCACAGACCATTGAGTCGCTTCGTCTCGACGAGCCCGCGACGGTGATCGGCACAGTCGAGTCGGTGAAATCGCGCCGCGGTTGCGGCCGGTTCGGCCCCGCCGTGTTGAACGTCATTCTCCGCGACGGGACTGGGCGGATGCGGGTCACCTGGTTCAACGCGGATTATCTCTGCGATCGCGTCCAGCGCGGGCAGGTCCTCCGCGTGTTCGGCAAGGTCGGCGTCGAAGGGGATCTGGGACAACTGACCAATCCAAAAGTCGAGTGGCTTGACCCGGACGACGATCCGGCTGGTTGGGACTTCAGCCGTCTGGTGCCCGTCTACCGGGCTTGCGGCAATCTGGCTTCCAGCCAAATCGCCCGGATCGTCGCGTCCGTACTCGATGAGGCGGTGGACGTGATCAGCGAGCCGCTGCCGGAATGGCTACTTCGCCGGCGGGAGTTGCCTTCGCGCGGGACGGCGATCACGGCGATGCATCGCCCTCGAACGCTCGAGGAGATCGCTCCGGCCCGGCGGCGGTTGGCCTACGAGGAACTGTTGCTCATGCAGCTGGCGGTGACGCTCCAGCGGGGTTGGGCGGCCCGCAACCTACAAGCCCCCCCCTTGCCGACCAGCGAGAAAGTCAACCTGCGAATCCGCCGGCGGTTTCCGTTCGCTCTGACCGAATCCCAGAACCGGGTTGTCCGGGAAATCGTCGCCGACCTCGCTCGGACACGCCCGATGACCCGCTTGCTGCAGGGTGATGTCGGCAGCGGCAAAACCGTCGTCGCCCTCTACGCGGCTCTGGTGACCGTGGCCAACCACCGGCAGTGTGCGATCCTTGCTCCGACAGAGGTGCTTGCCAGCCAACACTACGCAAGTGTTGAGAAGTACCTGGCGGGAAGCCGAGTGCGTCGCTGCCTGCTCACCGGCCGGACCGCCAGAGCCGCGCGGCGGCAAACGCTGGAAGCCATCGCCCAAGGTGAAATGGACCTGGTAGTCGGCACGCAGGCGCTGCTTGAGACCAAGGTCAGCTTCCCGTCTCTGGGCCTGGTGATCGTCGACGAACAGCACAAGTTCGGCGTCATCCAGCGAGCGACGCTGAAGAACTCTCCCCTGACTGGAGAGGTGACCGGCCCACCGGTCGTGCCTCACTACCTGGTCATGACGGCCACGCCCATCCCGCGAACGCTGTCCATGACCGTGTTCGGCGATCTGGACGTCTCCGTCATCGACAAGCTACCGCCCGGCCGTCAGCCGATCACCACTCGGATGATCATGCCCCGGCAGGAATCCGACGCCTGGTCCGCGGTCCGCCGACGGATCTCCTCCGGCGATCAGGCGTACGTCGTCTACCCGCTGGTCGAGGAATCGGACGCTCTGGACCTCAAGGCCGCGACGGCAGAAGTGGACCGGGTCGCTCACGAGTTGCTGCCCGGCACGCGGGTCGGACTGCTGCACGGCCGGATGAAGAAGCACGAGAAAGCCACCGTGATGCAGGACTTCGTCGAACACCGGCTGGATGTCCTGGTCTCAACGACGGTGATCGAGGTCGGCGTGGACGTACCCAACGCGACCATCATGGTCGTCCAGCACGCGGAGCGGTACGGACTGTCTGCCCTGCACCAGTTGCGCGGCCGGGTCGGTCGAGGCAGCAAGCCGTCGGCCTGCCTGCTGATGAGCGAAAGGCGGGGCGGACTCGCTGCACGACGACTGAAGGTCCTGTGCCAGACCACCGATGGCTTCAAGATCGCCGAGGAGGATCTGGCCCTGCGTGGACCGGGCGAGCTGCTGGGCACCCGCCAGCACGGCTTCCCCGAGTTCCTGGTGGCCAACCTGGTCGAGGACGTGGATCTGCTCATGAAGGCCCGCGACGATGCCGCCCGGATCGTGCGCCAGGACGCCGGCCTCCGCCAGCCGCACCATGTTGTACTGAAAGCCGAGTTGCGTCGGAAGTTCCGAGACAAGATAGCGTTAATCGACGTGGGATGATACAGTAGAGGCCGTGTGCGAGCGGACCGGAGGGCCGATGAATCCGGGGGCGATGCCGCGGACGTGGCGGCCGATGCGGGCGAAGACGGGCCGCTGAGCGACGACCCCACACGATCCAAGCACGAGTGGAGACCATGCAGGGGCTAGACGATCTGAAGTATGACGCCAACGGGCTGATCCCGGCCGTTGTCCAGGACGCCGAGACCGGCGAGATCCTGATGATGGCCTACATGAACAAGACCAGTCTGGCGGAGTCGATTCGGACCGGCAAGACGCATTTCTGGTCGCGATCCCGGCAGAAATACTGGATGAAGGGTGAGAGCAGCGGACACACTCAGGACATCCAGGAGGTTTTCGTCGACTGCGACCTGGACACGATCCTGGTCAAAGTCAAACAGCACGGCGCCGCCTGCCACGAGGGGTACCGTAACTGCTTCTTTCGCAGATTCGACTCCGCGTCACAGGAGTGGAAGGTCTGTGCGAAGCGGCTGCTGGATCCCGAGAAGATCTACGGCAAGACGTAGCCCGCTCGAATCGATCAGGGGCAGGGGGAGTGATACATGCCTGATCCGAGACCGATCAGCACGACACCTGGGCGCACCCGCTTCACTTGGTTTCTTGCGGCAGTGGCGGGGATAGCGGCTCTGGCCATGGGCTACGGTCTGGCGGGCGCGTCCGAACCGCTGGTTTCATCCCAGACAGTCCAACTCGCGTTTCGGGTCTGCGCGAGTCTGTTCGTGCTCAGCCGATTGCTCATGCTTGTTCCGCTGCGCGGGTTGGGTGTCCGGCTCCGCTGCTGGTGGGTGGACTACGTCCTGTTGCTCGGAGGCCTGGCCTGGTGGCTGCTGAACCTGTCACGCGGACCGATGGTCCTCGAATTGATCACCTGCTACTGCCTGGCGATGGCGGTCTGGGCGATCGCGTATGAAGGCCTGAAATCCCTCACCCGCGGGGCGGAAAACGGCCGGGTCCGTGCGGCCGGCTGGCGTCTGCTCACCGCCGGGCTCTTACTGGCGGTTCTCGCCGGCGCGGTCCTCGCCCTGCCCGCCTGCTGGCACGGGGAGTACCCCGTTCCCACGGAGGGCGACTACGTCGGGTACCGGCTGGCGTCCCACTGGCTAAGATGCACGTTCACCGCGACGGCGGCTCTGACTGGAACCGGGCTGAGCCTCATCGACATCGGCCAGGAGCTGAGTCGCGCGGGCCAGACTGTCGTCCTCGTGCTGATGCAGTTCGGCGGACTCGCGATCCTGGCGATCGGAGCGGTGGCCGGCTGGCGGCTACGGCGGCTGGCGGGCTGGGGCTGCGAGGACGACAACTGCTCGCCGCACGGGCCGGCCTGGCTGATCGTGTTCACGCTGATCCTCGCCCTGGGCCTGGAGGCGGTCGGCGCCTGGATCCTGCTCCCCATGTGGGGCGACGAGACCCACCCCCCGCTTTCGATCCACAACGACCAGCTGTTCGCTTCCGCATTCCATGCCGTCAGCGCCTTCTGCAACGTCGGGCTGACCCTGGAGAGCAACGGGCTGGTGGCCAAGGCTGGCCACTACGGCGTGTTCGCGGCCATCCTGCCGCTGATGATCCTCGGCAGCCTGGGCGGGCCGGTGCTCTACGATCTGTTCCGGCGGGTGCTCCACCTGCGCGGTCTCGGGCTGTCGTATCTGTCCCGGCATTTCTGGCTGGCCGTGGCGGGCAGTGCCGTGGTGACCGCCCTGGGCGCTGCCCTGCTGGTCGGCATCGAGAAATCACCCCGCCGCTGGCAATTGCGAAACCCGCGCTCGGACACGCCCGGCCGGCTGATGGTGGCCACCGCCCCGAGCACGAGCACGCCGGCCACAGCCGCCTCCTTGAGTTCCGCCGCGCCGGCCAGCGCGGAGAGTCCGCCCAGTCAGCCTTCGGAGCGAGCCAAGACCGAACGACTCCAGAGCCAGAGCCGCGGGCAGTGCTGGGCCTCGGCTTTCTTCCAGAGTGCGGCGACCCGCACCGGCGGCATGCGCATCGTGCGCCTGGACGAGAATTCCCTCGCACCAGCCAGCCGGCTCGTGCTGATGTGCCTGATGCTGGCCGGGGGCGAAGTGGGAGGCACGGCCGGAGGAATCCGCCTCATGGTGCTGTTCCTCATCCTGGGCACCCTTTTCTCCAGATCCGCTTCGTCGACCGACGCCACCTCCTCCAAGCGAGCCGTCGCAAGGCAGCATGTCCTGACCATCGCAGTCGGAGCGACCTTCTCTCTACTGGTCATCATTGCCCTGACCACCCTGGCCCTGACCTTCCGCGAGGCCGGCTCACCTCAGGCCTGCCTGTTCGAGGCGGTCAGCGTCGGCTGCAACGTCGGCTTCTCGGCCGGCTTGACCGGCCCTCACCTGTCTACCCAAGGCATCGTCATCCTGATCCTCTCGATGCTCTTTTCACGCATTGTCCCCTTGGCAATCCTGCTTCGAAGCCGCCTCGTATCGCTTGCCACGGTCCATCCCCAGCGCGGAGACAACGACTGAGAAAGCTGAGAGCAAGGCTTCGAGTTGATTCGGGAGAAACGGGGAGGAGCGGATCGCCAACGCCAGCTCGCCCGGCTCAGGCCACGCACAACCGCCGGCCGGCTTCCACGGGCACAGCGGAGAAGTCGGGTTCCGGT
The DNA here is from genome assembly GCA_018003015.1 of Phycisphaerae bacterium. Taxonomy (NCBI): domain Bacteria; kingdom Pseudomonadati; phylum Planctomycetota; class Phycisphaerae; species Phycisphaerae bacterium. The sequence goes on from JAGNEZ010000001.1 coordinate 189,529, forward strand.
CGAGACAGCTGCGGCGAAACGAGCGCGGCGGTCTTCTGCATCTGACTGACAAGCTGGGCAACGCTGAGCCGGGGAGACTCACCCTCTGGACAGGCGCAAGGATGGCAAGCCATCAGTCCTGAGCACTGCATGCACTTGGGCAATGGCATAGATTCCGTCCTCTCGATGGGGACACCTGCCGCCCCTCGCGGGGCATTGCTGCCTACTCGGTTATACCCAGGGTCATCGGCATAAGCAACCATTTTCCACAGTATTAGCTGGACCAATAACAGGCGACGTTCCGTTTGCATGCACTAATGCTCAGCCCCAGCTGCGACAGGTCTGAATTGAACATAACCCCTTTCTCCACAAAGCAATACCAGGGTCTTGCGTCAAACGGCGCAGCCATGAGGTTTCTCGATCCTTGAGAGCACCCGGCCGCCCGATACCTGCGTTGTTCCCCACCCACGCGGGCCGGAAAACGCGGGCGATGTCAACACGGTACCCCCCGGTAGTCGATCTATGAGCGGGCAACGATCCCTCGGTCATGCTCAGAGGCAGGTGCACTGATGCTTGCGAAGTCCTACAGGCTGGAATCGGTCGGAGAGATCGGCATTGTCGAGCTGCTGGACCGGACACTGGTTGAGGCGGCCTCCCTCCAGGAACTGGGTGTGGCCATTCGTCGGCTGATCGCCAAGGGCACGTACCACATCCTGCTTATCGATTTTGCCAACGTCGCGTTTCTGGGATCCGCGGCCCTGGGAATCCTGGTCTCTCTTCGCCAGGAGATGGAGTACCAGAAAGGTCGAATCGAGATTTGCGGCATGCGTAAGGAACTGTTGCAGATCCTGCGCTTCTCTCGACTCGATCGGTTGTTCGTGCTGTACGAGAACCGCGAGGCCGCCTTGAAGGTCCTTCAGGAGGGCTCCGTGCCCATCGGCACCTAGCCGTCACCCGCTCACGGGGCAGGTTCCGCCCGTGCGGACCATGGGGGGAAGAATCAAGTTCTCGAATCGAAACTCCGCCCGGCTCTGTAGCTCGACCATCTTGCGGACCGCCAGTTCGCCGGCCTCGTACCAGGAAACGTCCACCGAGGTGATCGCCTGCCAACCCGGGGCCCGCCAGAAGGAGGCGTCGCAGCCCACCAGGCACACCTCCTGCGGAATTCTAAAACCAGCATCGAGGCCGGCGTGCAAAGCACCCACGCTGGCCACGGAAGAGGCCGCGTAAACTCCGTCCGGCCGCATATCCCGCAGCCGCGGCGTCAGCCACGCCATCGCCCCACGCTCGCCCACGTCCAGTGGAATCTCCAGCAGTTCAACTTCGATCCCGGCCTCCCGGGCCACGCTGAGCGCCCCTTCCTTGCGCAGCCGGATCGGCTCCCAGAAGAAATCGTCGCTGACGATCACCCACTTGCGCCGACCGGCATCACGCAGCAGCCGGGCCGCGATCTGACCGACTTCGAGGTTGTTCACGTCGATGGCGTTTGACGGGCAGGTCGTGGGATGCTCCGGAAAGACGATCACCACCGGCAAACCGAGTTCGATCTGCCGGCGCATCGGATCGTCCAGCACCGTCGGCGGGGTACGCAGAATGGCCCCGAAAACGCCGCCGTCGAGGACGCCGCGGACCCGCTGGACAGCCGCTTCGGGCTCCGGCGAGTCCAGACTGGCCAAGACCGGGTACAAATCCAGGACGCGCGAGGCCTCCATCGCTCCAGCCAGAAACTGGCCTTCGAGGGCTTGCACATGCCAGGAACTCGGCTGCGCCCGGGCATCGCCGCGCCCGCGGAGAATCAGCCCGTAAAACGTCGGATGACCACTCCGCAGGCTGATCGCCATCAGGTTGGCGGCGTAACCCTGTTCCTCCGCAATCCGTCGGACGCGGTCCACGGTCTCCGGCCGGAATCGTCTGATCACCTCCGGCCGATTGGCCAGGATGAGCGAGACCGTCGCCCGGGATACCCCGGCTTCCTCGGCAATGGCTTGAATGGTTGGACGCGTCTTCCGCTTTCCGGCGTCTGGCATAGTATCCCGATTCTACCGCAACGGGGTCGTCATGTCTTGCACGCGGACCGCGACCTGCCGTGCAAAGGGCCTGGAGAGCCCACCCTGCGTCTTCCCGGCAGCCTCGCGCCCGACACGCGGTCCGGGCGACGCCAGGCATGCGAACGAAGCAGAGCTACCTGGAGGAAGTCAAGGCTATCTCGGGACGTTCATATCCCCTCCGCGGCCTGCGGATCGCGGATCCACCCTGGCTTTCCTCGCTGATTTGCCGCGTACTTGACTACCGATCCTTGAACAGCGACTCCCATGCGGCCATGATTCGCGGGCCGGCTTCCGGGCCACAGGAATTGGCCTCGCCGTACTGCCGATCCTTGCGACCGTAGGCGTAGGGAGCGACCCAGTCCCACTGCGACTTGGGGAGGATATAGCCAATCTCGTCGTTGGCCAGCCCGACGAGCATCTGATGCTGGCCCTTCATCAGGCCGAAAACCGACGGCTCTTGGGGGGCACCCTGGAAGTCGGCGCCGGGATCCTGGGGGGCCTGGATCTTGCCGAGGGTCAGCTCGGGATAGATCTCGCCGGGGATGGCCGCGATTTCGAGACCGCCGATGGTCAAGCGGGCTACCTCGGTCTTGAGGAAGAACTCGGGACCGGCCGCAGCGGTCGCAGGGGCATCAGCTGAGGCGGCGTCGGGCGTGGTCGGCGCGGGGGCCGTAGCGGGGATGGAGGTGCGCTCACCCTTCTCGTCGAAGACCTGCCGCCGCAGGATGCTCATCTGGGCACCGAGCCGGTACATCGGGTTCCACAGCGGGATGAGCAGTTCTTTGGCGTCAGCCCGGATCGGACCGGCGAGGGGCTCTGACTTCGCCAGAGTTCGCTCCGCGATGGTCCCAATGAGACGACCGTAGGCCATCATCTGTTCGATCGGTTCGGTCGGGATCGGCTCGTTGGTGATCGGATGGGTCTTCGGCTCGCGCGGAGCGAGCAGCCCGCCGACCGTGCCGGTGTTGTGGATCGCCGTGCCACCGAACTTCTCCTCGAGATGCTCGCGTTCGGTGGACGGGAAGTCGCTGCTGAGCTGCTTGTTGCGCGAACCGAGAACCTCCGGGTGGCACGGCATGTTGACCCAGGTGACGATGACCCTGCCGGTCTCGTCCTTGGCCTGAACAACGGTCAACTGCGAGTCGATGACGATGGGCTGCCGCGAATCGCCAATGAGTTGAGCCATCTCGTTGGCATCCGCGTGGGCAATTCTCAGCATGGCCGGACGCATGGCGGCATGGGCATGACCAATGACTCTTACGCATGCGGTTCGCACCTGCTTGAGATGCTCGGCATTGACACCGGTTCGCCCGATCGGCCCCCACAGCCCCACCGTGTCTGGCCCGGCATGGGTGTGCGTGCTGCTGACCAGCACGTAGTCGATTGGCGGCTTCAGTTGAAGCTGATCGACGTCTTTACGGACCCGCAGCACGTCTTCGCGGAACAAACCGATGAGATCGCAAGCCACGATGGCCACGGTGCACTTGCCGTCGCTGATCACCATGGCCCGGGCGTAGATGTCGTCGTGAACCGCCTCGGCCTGGCGACCGGGCCCATAGCCGGCCAGCCAGACCGATGGCGCATCCGGGGCGACTTTGGGCGTGATGGCCTCCGACGCGGCCCCCATTCTGTAACCGTCGGCCGCCCTCGCCGGGCCGAGAGCAACAGCCATCCCGAGCACCAGAGACGCCAACGCCAGTGGCCAGTTTCTCATGACTTGCCTTTCTGGTCAGGCCAGACCTTGATCGTGATTCGGCCGGCACCAGGGTTTTCGACGGGTCCGGGAGCCGGGTTGGCTTCCTTTCGCGGTTTCCCGAAGTAGTCGGTGTTGATTCGAATCGGTGAGCCGTCGGGGCGCTCGTAGGGCAGGTTCGGAATGGCGGCCTTGCCCAGGAGATCCGTGGTCACCAGCTTGCGGCCTCGCTCCGTTATCCATTCCTTGTCGAGGCTGATTTCGAGATGCCAGCCGTCGGGCCTCTCCACGATCTTGAGGGCGGGATCATAATCCGCCTTGATCAGCGGAGCCTTCTCGTGTTTCGAAGGTCTGGCACCCTTGAGGAAGACATTGCCATCCATCCACAAGGGCTGCTTGGTGGAGTCGTAAACGGCCAGTCCGTCCGGGCCGGCGAAGAGGTTGTTGTAGAAGCGGTCGTCGCCGCCCACGATCTTGCGGAGGCCGGCCACTTCGGTGGTATGGGCCGCGTGGAACGGCGTCTCACGACTCAGCTCCGGACGGGGCAAAATACGTCCCGCGAACAGATTGTGTGCATAAGCGCCGCCCTCGGACATGTTCAGCAGACTCGTTCGGGAGAGCAGGAAGTTGTTGTCCACAAGGAACGGCCCATGGTCCACCTCGAAGAAAAGGTCCTGCCAGCCGTTGTCGTGGAAGAGGTTTCCGGTCACGAGGGTGCCTTGAGCCATCCAGTCCAGCCACAGGCCCTGGCAGCATCGATAAATGTGGTTGTGGCTGATCGCCGTGTCGATCGCACCATGGAACTTGATGCCCGCCATCTCCGCTCCACCGAACAACTGGCGGACGTGGATGTCATGGATGGTGTTGCCGGTGACCAGGCTGAAGATCGGTCCGAGGCTGCCGACGATACCCGCCTGCTCGCAATGGGTAACAGTGTTGTTGCGGACGATGTGGTGGCCAATGGTCTCCTTACTCCAGCCGCGTTTCAGGCCGCGCTCGATGGTCTTGACATAGCCCTCGGCCGTGTTGGCGGAGGTATTGTCGAACTCGTCACCGTGCTTGCCTAGGGAGATGCCGGAGCAGACCGAATGGCTGACCACATTGTTCTCGATAATCCAACCCTTGCTCCAATGAGTGCCGATCAGGCCGATCTGCTCGGCGGTGGGCGGGGCCCAGGGTGTGGCCGCGTGCCGCATGGCGAAGCCCCGAACGGTGATGTAGTTGCGGCCCGGCTGGTCGGGATAGAAGACCGTTCGGCGCACGTTGATTTCGACCCGTTGTCCGTTGGGATCAACACCCGGGAATTGCGCCCAGATCATCGTGTCTGACGTTTCCACCTTGGCGAGCCACAGCCCGGCGTTCAACGCACTCGGCCTGGGAGCTTTGAACACCAAGCACAGCGTCTTGGTCCCGCCGACCGGCTTGATCCGGGCGATGAACGAAGACCAGGATTGCCAGTCGCCGGTGTTCGGGATGACGCATGTCCCGAGCAGTTCTCCGTCGACCTTGTCGAGGCGGATTTCGATGGTTCCGCCGTCGGAGGCCGATGCGGCCCGGATTTCCAGCTGCTCGACGGATTGGGCAAAATCAACTTTGTCGTAGCGGACCCAGTGGCCGTGCTCAATGAAGCCGATGCACTCGCCACCCTCCGAGCAAGCGGCATTCTGCGTACCGTTCTTGGCGGTGAAGCTGGTGGCCGGGATCCGCCCGGCGTCGCCGGTGTCTTTGCCAGGCCGAAGCCAAGCCACGTTGAGCAGATACTGGTGACCTGCCCGAGCGAGCCAGGCCGGCGCACTCCCGGCCGGGGCCAGTACTTCGTCCAACTTCGTGGCCTCGATCAGCCAGTCGTCATTGAGATACACGGCACCGGTATGGTGCTCGCGCCCCTTGGGATCGAACCAGTCGCCGCGAATGAGGTCGCTATGAGGATTGAAGTCGCCAAAGAGCGAGTTGGGCACGGTCGCCTTCCAGGTGTCATTCTGGACCTTGATCCAGCCCTTGACTACTTCAGACCCTCTGAGCTCGACCTTCTCGCCCGGGGCTGCCTGATAGACGATGCGTCGGGCGTCCGATTCGCCTCCGCGCGGCGGGCTGATGCGTTCGCGGTAGGTGCCCTCATGCACGGTGACGGTATCACCCGGCTGAGCCAGTTCCGCGCCGCGCTGAATCGTGCGCAGTGGTGCCGCTTGTGTGCCGGGGTTGGAATCGCTGCCGCTGATCGCAACATGCAGCTCTGCGGCATGAGAAGAAGCGTGAATCCCGAGCGCCATAGCCATCACCAATGAAAGAGAGACACTTCTTGTCATGCTGGTCCTCCTTAGACGAGCGGGAATGCCCGCCGTGTCTGTCCGATCAGGTTAACGATTGGCCTCGCAGTCGTCGAGGTGGTGGGGGCCGAACAAGGGGGATTGGAGCAGAAGAACCGTGATGGCGATCGGACGCCTCAAGCGGCTGGCAAGCCGTTAGTCTATACTCAGAGTGCCTTCGTGCGACCGGGTACTGCCAGCGGGTAGCGGCCCTGGGCATCGGGCTTGACCGGTGGATCGGAATCCATGGTCAAGTCCTCCAAGCCAGGGGCGAGAACGAGGTCTGAGGCGAGGGCATCGTCCCAGGTAACCTCCCTGCCGGATTCGGCGGCCATGCGGCCGAGGATACCTGCGAGGGCCGCGAAGGCGGAGCGTTTGACCTCATTGTACGGCTTGTTCTGCCGGATGGCTTCGAACAACAGATCGTGCTCGACCTGGTACGAGTCGCCCTTGTCGCCCTTGAACCGCCAGATGATGCTCTCTTCCGCGGGCTTGTAGCCCTTGTAGATGAGCGGGTCGGGAATGCCTTCGCCCAGTATGGCCGAACCTTTGGCTCCATGGATCACATTGCCCCAAAAGCCCCAGCAGTCGGCCATATGCCGGGCCTGGGCGAGCATCCGCGTTCCGTCGGCGAAGGAGTATTCGACGGCATAGTGGTCGAACATCTGGTCAGGCTCGGCGCGGGGATACCGCCCGCCCTGTCCCTGGGCGGATATGGGCCAGGCGTTCTTGGCCCAGCAGCACACATCAAGGTTGTGAATGAGCCAATCCAGGATGAAACTCCCGCCCAACCAGTTGAAGTTGTGGAAATGGCGAATCTGGTGGGCCATTTCGCCGGTGCCGGCCGGTTTGGGCGCGATGCCCACGGGGCCGTGCTCGCGATAGGACCAACAGGTAATGACGTCGCCGATAACGCCGTCGTGGATTCGGCGAATGGCCTCCTGCAGCGGGGCGTAATGGCGGCTCATCAGGCCGCCGGCGATCTTGAGGTTCTTCCTGTCGGCCTCCTCACCGGCCTTGAGCACGCGGCGGACTCCCGGGCTGTCGACGGCAAACGCCTTTTCCATGAACACGTGGCAGCTCTTGGCGACCGCGTATTCGAGGTGGGGCGGCCGAAAGCCAGGGGGTGTGGCCAGGATGACCACGCCGGAGCCGCCGAGGGCGTCGATCGCCTTCTTGTAGGCGTCGAAGCCTATGAACTGGCGGTCTTTGGGAACGTTGACCTGCTTGCCGAATCGCTCGGAAATGGCCTTGAGACTGGACTGGAGCCGGTCGTCGAAGACGTCGGCCATGGCCACGAGTTGCGTCGGGCCGCTCTTGGTCGAGAGAGCGTTGATCGCGGCGCCCGTGCCCCGCCCGCCGCAGCCGACCAGGGCGACTTTGATGGTGTTGTCCTCCGCTGCGTGGACGGAAGAGACGGCCGCGGTCCCGAAAGCCGACAGGGCGGCAATCCGGCCGGAGGTATTCAGGAATTCACGACGCGACGCACGCCTGCCGGGTTTCTGACTCATGGATGTGCCCTCTTGACATCGACTCGCTCTTAGATGCCCCCCACATGATACCACGTGGTATGTTGGCCCGTCGAGCTCGAGGGTGACCTTGGAGCCCGGCCGGCTCAGTCCTGACTCTGAATCCCGTCGATGTAGCCCGTCATACCGGTTCGGATGCCCGCGGCATTCCCTTCGTCCGTATCGATATGCATGGCCAGGCGGAAGCTCGGGTCTACACGGACGCGAACGTCGCCAAACACCAGCTCGCGATCGCCGGGTACCCGCACCCGCACCGTGAACTTGTCGCGTACCCCGTAACGAAGCGCATCCTCCGGTGTCATATGGATATGACGCAAGGCGCAGATGACCCCTTTGTCGATGGTGAGTCTGCCGGCGGGGCCCTCCAGGGTGATGCCGGGCGTGTCCTTCAGGTCGCCGGACTCACGTATGGGTGGGTGGATGCCGAGCTTGAACTGTTCGGTCATCGCGATCTCCACTTGCGTGGCCTTGCGTACCGGCCCGAGGACCCGCACGCGCTCGACGCGGCCCCGGGGACCGACGAGCGTCACCTGCTCCTCGCAGGCGAACTGGCCGGGTTGCGAGAGGTCGCTCTGCCTGGTGAGTTGATGACCTTGACCGAACAGGGCCTCGACATGCTCCTGGGTCAGGTGGAGGTGATGGGCCGAAACCTCAATCGGGATAGGTGCCTGGCATTGTGTTTCGAGGGTCCGCATAATGGAAGAGCGGCTCAGAGCCCGCAGCGACTCGCGGGCAATCATGCGCTCCTCGTCCGTCGGCACGACCAGCACGGTGACCTGCGAATCGTCGGTGGAAATGCGGCGAATCTCCTCGCAGCCATGGGCCTCCCGGTTACGCTGTTCGTCCAGGCTAATCCCCATACAGCCCAGCCCCTGTAAGGCCAGGGCTCGAACCCGGGCACTGCCTTGCCCGATTCCGGCGGTGAAAATGACCACGTCCAGACCGCCCATGGCGGCAACGTACGCACCGAGGTACTTCCGCAGCCGGTAACAGAACGCTTTCAGGGCCAGCAGGGCACGGTGGTTTCCCTCGTGTGCGGCCCGCTCGACTTCGCGCATGTCGGCGGAAATGCCCGACAACCCCAGCAACCCGCTTTGTCTGTTCAGCAAACCATCAATCTGGTCGCCGGTAAGACCTTGGGTCCGTTCGAGGTATACCAACACGCCCGGATCGATGTCCCCCCCGCGTGTACCCATGATCAGGCCCTCCGCCGGGGTGAAGCCCATTGACGTATCGACGGAGCGGCCGTGGTCCACCGCACAGACCGAAGCACCGTTGCCCAAGTGACAACTGATGATCTCCAGCTCGTTGAGTCGGCGGCCAAGGTGCTGGGCGGCGGCCAGACAAACGTACGCGTGTGAAGTCCCGTGAAAACCGTAGCGCCGCACCCTGTTGTTCTCATAGTACTCGTAGGGCAGGCCGTAGAGATAGGCGAACGAAGGCAGCGTATTGTGGAATGCCGTGTCGCATACCGCGAAATGAGGGACCGAAGGAAACACCCGTCGGGCTTCCCTGATGCCGAGAAGGTTGATGGGGTTGTGCAGCGGCGCCAGAGGACTGAGTGCGTCGAGTTCCCGCAAAACGTCGTCGGTGATAAGCACGGTCTCGGCAAACCGCTCGCCACCGTGAACCACACGGTGCCCGACGACGCTGATCTCGGCCGGTTTCGCGACGGCTCCCCCGTCCTTGTTGGTCAATGCGCGGAACATGGCCTCGAACGCCTCGCGGTGACTACCCTTGGCCAGGTTCTCCGTGACCTCCCCGCGCGGCCCGCGGCAGGTGTGCCGGGTAACGTCAGTGCCGATGCGGTCAACGAGGCCACGAACGTTGTGCGATTCGTTCTGCGTGTCGAAAAGGCTGTACTTGAGCGACGAGGATCCGCAGTTGACGACCAGGACCCTCTCCGGTCGTTCACTCTTGAGATGCATGCCGTAGGGATCCTCACTCTTGCGAAAGGCGGCGGCCTTGGTGGGGTCCTCCATCACTCTCTTGAACCGCTCCGAGATGGTCTTGGAGATGTGCTGCAGGGCGCGGGGCTCGGTCATGATCACCGACGAGAAGAGGCTGGCCGGCACCAGGAGCACACTACATCGCGTCTCCGCGATGATGTCGACTATGGTCTTATCGCCGCTCATGAGGACCATTTCGCCGAACGTGTCTGCGGCCTTGAGATGCTCAAGCACCTGTCGATCGCCGCCCTCGGCAATGACGGACGCCGACGCCTGACCCTCCAACATGACGCCGAGATGCATCGCGTCTTCACCGAATTCAACAATGGCCTCGTTCGGCTCGTACGACATCACCTGCGATCCCACGACGAGTTCAGCCAGTCGCTCGGGGGGAAAGAACTTGAAGAGGCCAACGCTCTGTTTCAGGAAACCTGCAATTGCGGCATCGTTCATCGCTGACACCTGCTTCATGGTCAATAGTCAACGCACCGCATCATTGTCATGAGATGAACCGGCAAGGACAAGTGCGGCCGGCGAGGGCACCAGCCGTACCACGGGCGCCCACACTCTGGTGAGCAGTTCTCTACCGGCGATTACCCCAGCCTAGTCCAGCCCCTGAAGCCGATGTTACGCGTAAGCGCTTCGTCTATAGCCTCTTACGATGGACCGAAATCAGCACTGAACGCTCGATCATCCGCGTCGAAGTTGGTACCCGCGTCCCCCCGCGGCTAGACGATGAGCGGTGCTGATCGGCAGGGCAACGCGGGCTGCAAACAGCAGGGCAGATCACCGCTTGCAGCTCGAACGGCCCGCGCTCATGCGCCCGCGGGCTAATCCCTGCCGGTTCATGTGCGACTATGACGCGTCCGCCACGGTCGTGCACCTTCCGGCGGGACCCTGCACTTTCGAATACTGCTGGGTCGATGAGCCGGCGGGGGCCGTCTGTGTAACCAGCGTGGTCTTCATCCCGTGAATCGATCATGAGGACCGCCGCTCACACCGATGCCCCTTCCGCCGGTGCGACGGGGATCGCAGACGGCCTGACCATGCACTCCGCCCAATCGAAGTGGGCCTCTGCATAGTGTAGCGCGCCGCAGAAATACAGATAGAACGCTGCAAACTCAAGGGCGGCCGCGTAGAAGTTCGAAAGCAGGATCTGAGGGGCGCCAGCCAGCAGGTCGACGCATGAGGGCCCGCCGGGAAGACGCTGGTATGATGCGCCGCGAAGCTCAGGGTGCCAGTGACAGGGTGACTTGGTGACATCCCGGCCGCCCTTGCGTATCTGGACGTAGACGGAGCCGTGCGTGCCGCGCTGCATCCGGCCGGTGCCGGGGTCCGGTTCAACACCATCGTTTCCAGAGAAGAAGACGGCGACGTCGCGGAGCTGGGAACAGTAATCCGCAACCAGTCGCCGGCTCGGGTGGTTGTCGAAATTAGCGCTGACCACGTCGCCCTCCCGGATAATGTCCGCGATCGTCTCCTCGTTCACGTAGCGTTCGACGGCCACGAGCGTCAGCGGCCCCTCGGCAAAGATGGGGAACTCGAGCATGCCCTCGAGACTCGCCGCTGCTTTGTTTGTCAGTCGTTTGAAGATCTGCCGGGCGGCGTTCGAGTGCTCATAGGAATCCCCATCGACGAGAACCCACCGTGCCCTGCGGTTCTGCCGCATCAGGGTCGAGGCGACGAAAAGCGCGGCATACTGGTTGAAGATCCCGCCGGTGCCGCCAAGCCCGAGGACTTTGAAGGACTGGTTGTCCGGGATTTCAGGAACCAGGCGCTGTCCACGGTCTGCTCGTCGATTGGCATCCATGATTGGACCCTCCCTTATCGGGACATTCTTGCGTCTCCTCGGAATCGACATATCGCCTGTACGTCTCCTTGTGCACGCGGTCGATCCACCTCGTTGGCACGCGAAGCCGCAGCCTGCGATATCCGCGCTCCAGGATCGAGTCTGCAGCGATGGGGAACCGGTGGCCGTCGATCACGGCATCTACCTGCACGTGCGGCGGGTGATGGCGGGGAAACGCCCAGATGATGTGAACCATGGCCCGGCTGCGTTCATCCCATTGATCGATGATGCTTGCACCGGCGTCATCTCCCGGATGGCTGTGGATGTCTCCGACCAGCATGAACTCCGGTGGCAGGTCCGGAACCTCGTACTTGACGCTCGAGTACGTGACGCGCTGCACCGGGCAGATGAGACGATACCGACGCTTCCATCGGTCGTAACAGAGCAGCAGGAAGGATTCCGAGTTGTACATCCGAGCGACCCGGACGAAGAATCCGAGGGCAAGCTCGGTCAACCGATAGGGGACCAGGGGCCAGTGAGCCTTGAGTGACGCTCGATGAAGAGCCAGCCCCGGCGGCACAGGCACAGGGACGCTCGACTCGAACCAGGGATGATTGCGGCATCGGTAGACGACTGCCTCGGGCTGGCTTCCACCACCGTCGGCGAGCATGTAGAAGAAAGCATCCTTCGGCCATTGAACCGGCTCACGCTTGAGATAGAACGGCGTGTCCGGCTTCGCTTCGCCGCGCCGCGCCGGCCCCGGCTTCAGCGCATTGTCCTGTATAGCCATGGTTCGCTCCTTGGAACCGATCACCCGGCCTTACGCTGCCGGTGATTGAAGACGATCCTCGCCAGATCAGAGCACGACGTGGGCCGCTGCTCCATCGCACGCTGAAGCCGGAACATGCGGTCAATCACTCCCGCGACGGTCATCCCGGTGCTGATCAACGGGACGTCGAGAGTCCACAGGGGGTTCTCCCTGGTCGCATCTTCCCACGCTCGTGGGTTCGCAAAACGCTTGTCGCAACCGCGAAGGAGATACTCGGTGTACCACGAACGCTCCTCGTGGCGTTCGCTGCTGCGGTTGAAGGCCTTTCCGAGCAACACGTCCAGCAGAGTCCGCAGCGAGAGTCGAAGCCGCCGCGTCTCGTTCACCTCGCCGTCACAACTCCGATCCATGTGTTGCGTGCAAAGCCACGAGAGGGGCTTCGTTTCAGCCACCGGGGCCGCGAACTTCGACGCATTCAGCAGGCACGGGTAGTCCAGCGTATCCGATTGGATGTTCTCGATCGGTTTCCGGCGCCAGAACACCTCGCAATTCCCTTGCAGCACCTTGTGATGACGCGTCGGCCCCGGGCCCCAGAGCGCCAGGAGTACGACGTAAGGCCAGGAGATCCGGTAGTTGTGGTATACCGTACCCGGCCCGTAGTCGATCTCGCTGTCAGGCGAGATCCACCGAACCTGCGTGGCCTGTGCCGCCCGTTCGTACACAAACACCGACCAATCGCTCCGCGAGACGACGGACCGAACGCCGTTGGGCAGCACGTGAACGCCCGTGCTGATCTGCGGCCGGACCATCCGATCCAGAAACTGCTCCAGCGGCATCCTGGCGGTCGCACCTTCAGGCGAGGTGGCGACAACCTGCCCATCCGTGATGACAATCTGCTCTGTCCCTGCAGCCATGATTCTGCTCCCCACAGACCGCTCGTGTTCCAAGCCTTGAAATGCCGTGGCTCGGTGTGCAAGCCCGATTCGCGAAGCGAATCGCGTGCGGCGGATCAAGAGGAACCCGGTTATCGCGGCCGACATCCACGTCACCTTGAGACGATCGTTCCCTTTTCTCCGATACGGGTGATGAACGTGAGCGACTGTCCCTCGCGCACGACGGTCGAATCGTCGACCTCGCTGCCGTCCAACAGCGCGACCGCATCCGGGTCGATCTCGTAGGCGTCCGCGTAACGGCGACGCAATTCCCGGACCGTCGTACCCGCCGGACACGTACCCATGTGAATCCCGGCGCTGATCAGCGCGGTCCCCGGGCTCGCCTCGCCCAGGGCAAACGGATCAGCCGACGCGTCGAGGGCGTCACGGGGACTCTCCCGCAACCTTGGCGTTTGTTCCAGCATCGCTTTCTCCTTCTGGTTCTGGTTCCACATCCGAACCCGGCACAGGTCTCATTCCATGAGCTCATCGAAGTCCACGCCTGCCTCGAGCGAGTCCGCCGCGGCTACGTCATCGGGCGTCACCACGGTGCCCCCGCGCCATGTGGTGGCGGCGATGGCCGCGGCGAGCAGGCTGGCCGCCGCCCCCGGCTGGGCCTGCCCGTGCTGGGCGGACAACCGCAGCACCATGCGCCGGGCCGCCGGCTCGACTTCAACGCCACTTGCCGAAGCGTGCGAGTCCAGTGCCCGGGCCAACGCATCGCCCACCGGGGTCTCCAAGGGCGTCAGTACGAGCCGACGCCGCAGAGCACTGTCAGCCGCGATCCGCCGGAGCGAGACCGAAGGAGCCTTGAGCGTGCCGAATAGCCGTAAGCCCCGATCCAGCCCCGCGGCCAACAGGGCGTGACTGATTGGCGTCCCGAGAAGCAGATCAATTCCCTTCACCAGGAACAGAGACCCGACCTGCTCCTGCATCTCGGTCAGCATCGTCATCAGAGCGGCGTCGCGGTCGGTCTCGAACATCGCGCCGGCCGCGACCACCGCCGCCTCGATTCGGAACACACGGCGCACGACCCTGCGCTCCATGAGCTGGTTCGCAGCGGCGACCATCACCGTGTCCTTGCCTGCCCCCGCAACCCCGATCACGATGGCCGCATGGGGCGGCTCGGGACGGGCCGCGATCATGGCAAGTTGTTCGGCCTGATAGGGCCGGATGCAGCGCTGCTCAGCGGCGGCGGCGTCCTCTTTGGTGATGACTTCGGCTCGAGCCAAGACCCGTCCGGTCGGCGATTCGTCTTCCGCCGGTGAAGCCGCGGTTTCCCGCTCCACGGCCTCCCGGACCCCTGCCAGACAGGACGAGCCGAACAGCTCGAGAACCTCTAGAAGAACATCTAAAACTCTATCGCCTGGTACCGGATCCAGGTCAAGTCGTCGCCAGCGGCGGCGACAGGGACCGCGGCGAAGCAGATCAGCCAGGCCGGGCGCGTCGCCACCCCGATACTCCAGATCGTCGTCCACCATGACGATCGCGCCGCCGCATGCCGCCTGCCCGAGCACCAGCACGTTCGTTGCACCCTTGTTGAACCGCTCATTGGTGGGAACATCGGTGAACAGGACCATGCGGGCACTGCACATCTCGATGCCGATGCCGTAGGCCGCGAGCACGCCGACCAGCGGCTCGCCGACGTGGGCGAATCGGCCTGGGGGGCATCGGCCGAACCCGACAGGAGCGTGGGCAGAACCGTCTCGGATTCGTGGGGGGGTGGTCATGACGCGGCCCTCAGCAGTTCATGGCTCGAAACGATCGGGGATTGCTCAATCAGGCGGACGTCGCTGATCTGGCCGGCCCCGACATCCACGTATCCCGTGATATTGCCGCGATTGCACATCTCCGCAACATCGCGGATCTGCCGATCCAACGCGCCGAGAAGGACGCGGGTGGTGATTCCGACCTCCCGGCCGGTCTTGGCCTCCTGCCGACGAACCCTGCGCGCAGCCTGTTCGACCGCCTTGGCAACAATCGCCGGCGTGAGCATCTGGCGACGGTAGATGATCATCGGCGTGCTGCTGCCGACAAGGTAGACCTGGAGTTGCCCGGGATCGCCGTTCGGCGCGAACAGGAATGCCTCAGCCTCCGAAACCAGGCGCTGTCGTGCGGCCTTCTCGCCGGGCTCACCCTGGAGCGCGACCGGCAGCCTGCCGAGATGTTTGGCGATCACCGAGCGGAAGTGGTGCCGGTCGAGATGGCCAAACCGCGTGACCTGGAAGCGACGGGTAAATGCACTGTCCAAGGCCTCGACCAGGTTCGTCGTGGCGATCACGATCAGGTGCTTGTCAGCAAGGTCTTTCCGCGTCGGATCGACCTTGGCCAGCAGGCCGCTGCACAGCCGTGAGTACACCGCCTCGTTGTCGGCGTCGTTCACCGAACGCCGTCGGGCAAGGGCATCTATCTCCTCGAGTATCACGATGCAGGGCAGATGATAGAACTTGCCGTTGAGTTCCACGGGCTCGCCGGCCATTTGCTCGGCCTCCGAGAACAGCCGGTCGATGTTCTTGTCGGAGACCCCCAGCAGGTGGCTCAAGGTGGAAGCCGCATTCAGACGGAAGCACCTCGGGGGGAGTTCCTCCGAGGGAACGCCGCTGATTGAGGCGATCCGATCATAGATGGCCCGGTGCAGAGCCATCAGGCTGTACGTCTTGCCGGTCCCGGTTCCACCCTGCAGCAGGAGCGTCGTGAGCAGCGGCGCATTCCAGCGCTTCCGCAGCCATTCATGCCGGTCGCTCAACGTCAACTCAACATCTTCAAGGATTTCGAGAATATAGCTTGGCGGATCGCCAAGATCGTCGACCGTCACCGTGGGCACAGGTTCTTTGGAGAGGAACTTATAGTGCTCGAACTTGCTGCCGGCCCCGGGGAGGGCGTAGAACGCCATCTCCTGCCGGGCGCTCACTACGATCTTCGCCCCCGGTTCCACCTCGCCGGCCTCGATCTGATCGGTCAACCGCTGAGAAGCGAGGAAATGCTGGCCTTCCTGCTCACGGAGGGTCACGTCCACGTAGTCCCCCACGCGCTTGCCGAGGATGGCGATCTCCCCCGAGCGATCGCCACACGGCTGCGAGCCGATGATGGCCTTGCCCTCCCGGTCGATCTCGACCGAGTCGCCCCGACGAAGCGCTTCGGCAAGCTTCTCGTCGGGAACGGGTAGCGTAATCGCCATGCCGTCCTGCAGCCGAACATGGGCCCGGCGCATCCCGCCTTTCTCTTCGGCATGCTGTAGGAATACACCGGATCGCGTCGATCCGCGCTGCATCTCCTCAAGCCTCTCCCGGTACTGCGCAGCGAGCTTCTTCGCCTGCTCGTTCGCCTTGGCGGCGGTCCCCAGTTCAATCAACATGCGAATCACGCTCAGACCCTGTTCGGGATCGTGGGTGATGATCTGATGAATCAGCACGGCCTTGTGCTCGTCAGGAACACCGGCCTCCATGATCAACTGCTTGAGTTCCTCGGTCCCAGCCTTGTTCTTGGCCATGTGGCTTCCTCCTTTCGCAGGAGCAACTCCGTGTGGTTCCCCCGAGCTGGCAACCGCACCGGGCCGCCCCTACACCCGGCAATCCCGGCCCTCGCTCCCAGGGCGAGGCGCCGATCAAGCCGACCCGATGCATCCCGCCGTGTAGAGCCCCGGATCGAAAGCCTCGATGACGTAGTACGGTCGCTCCGCAAGCTGGCCGTCGCGAAGCGTGAAGCAGCCATGCCGCGGTCCACGGCGGTCAAATCCGTAAATCAGACAAACCTGAAACGGCAGACGGCCTCCAAAGACGGCGCGATGCCAGTCTCGATCATCCGGCGAGGGTGCCACGTTATGCCGGCTGCACGGGTGGGACGTATCGGCGCAGTGCTCGCAGGGGGGCGTCTCCAGAAACAGCACTCGGTCAAACGGGTGGCCGTGGCACTGACCGATGAAACGCTCGGCAGGGCAGGCCTCCTGCCTTCGCCGAATGACCTGCTGGATGCACGCCCATGTGACCCCGGAAAATGCGAGCCGGGCGGCCTTGGACTCGACATCCCAGAGCTTCAGACACTCCGTGATGACCACGCCGAATTCCCCAGTCTCCGGACACCGCACGGGACAGCCCAACAGGGCCGCGCCGGTCTCGATCGGCGGCTTCTCGCCGGCTCCGCGACGGGAATAGGTTTCACATCGGGCGAGGACCGCCCTCGGAAAAAAGACCGGCGCGTCCGTCGACCCATC
Organism: Phycisphaerae bacterium; assembly: GCA_018003015.1. Classification (NCBI taxonomy): domain Bacteria; kingdom Pseudomonadati; phylum Planctomycetota; class Phycisphaerae; species Phycisphaerae bacterium. The sequence goes on from JAGNEZ010000001.1 coordinate 206,733, forward strand.
CGCCGTCTCCGCGTACCCGTCGACTCGCTGCGCACCTTCGATGAGTCCTTTCATCGGCACCTCCAGGTATCGCAACGGCGCTTCCGCCACACTCACCCGGAAGGAGCCATCCGCCTTCGGCTCAACGCCCGGCCGCCCGTCCGCTACCCGCCGGGCATGAAGCTCGTACGCGTGGCTCGCGGCCCGCTGGGGCTCGACGCGAAACGCGATCCGGCGGGCCACGTGTCGTATCGCCGTGAGCGTGAACCGCCGCTCGGCTTCCTGTCCGGCGGGATCCTGCGAACGCAAGGAGAAGCCCGAACACCGACCGCCCTCCTCGGCGATGTGCGGCACGAGCTCCGACACGACCGCATCGAGCGGAAGCAGATGGTTGCGGCGAAGAAACGCCTCGAACCATAACTCCGATCGATGGTCAGCCAGATCCATGAACGGATCGATGTAGTCCCAGCCCGTGCTGACCGACCCGTCCTGGCGCCGCACCGCCACGTTGACCGTCAGTATCCACTTCGCCGCGCCGACCCGTCGGCCGGAACGCCCCCCGAGAGTCCTGCTCACCATGATGCGGCCTCCGAACACCTGCCATGCAGCATCCGCTGCCGAGTGCGAACCAGACGGCGTTGCGGGTGCACACCATCAGGGCATGCCCCCGCCCCGCCGCGCCCGACCCGATGTGTTCTACCCGCCCCGCGGGCCCCAGCAGCCCAGATGTGCGTTCGGCACCACCGTGAGTTCCTCCTGCTGCTCGGCCCCGACCGCCTCTCCAATGGTGGCGTTGGGGGGCACCAGCCAGGTGTCGTCCCGCCGGAGACTGACCGGTTGGTTCTCGGGGATCCCGAGCTCCCGCGCAGCCGCTCGCAGGACCCGCGCCGCGGGTGCGTCCGGCCGCACCTCGCTGAGGTTGACACGGCGGCTGCCGGTCACGTCGACAAATCTCAGGTTGAGAAGCTGCGGCCCCGCGCCGCTCGGCGCCTCCGCCGGCAATGTGACCAGATCGTCTTTCATGGGATGTACCTCCTCTCGAAACGTACGAAACCCGCCGGGATCAATTCCAACGCCTCGCTCCGCACGCGAGCGTCGGCAATCAAGGTCGCCACGGGCACTATGTTCGCGACCACGCGTCGCAAACACGTGAGACTTCGTATCAGCAGAAATGCTTCCAGAAGATCATGCTCCGCCCTGGTGAGATCCACCTCCGCATAGCAGGCGGGTGCGGTGCTGAGCCCCCAGTGGATCCGCACCAGGCGATACCGCGTCTGAGCGTCAACGAGGAAGTGGCGCAGCCATCTCCGCCGGTTCTCAGATAGATCGTCGGGGATGATCCGCAGGATCTCGAATCGAAGGGCGAGCCGGCCGCGATCGACTGTGTGCACGATTTCGCCCTGGCAAACGTGCCCGTCACAGCAGACCGTGAGGGCGTCCTTCGGCATCCACCCCTGCACGACTTCCAGCGGGGGTGGCAGCCACCGGGCCCCGGGGCGCTCGTTCTTGGCCGTCTCCAGGGCCCACAGAACCGTCGCTTTGAGGTACTCAGCATCGGCACCTCCCAATACCCCCGCCGCGGAAAGGTCGGGCAGCGGGATGTCCGCGATCAGACGCGCTGCCTCACCCTCACAAATCAGCTTCCAGGGCCCCGGGGGGCTCGTTGGCTCTAGAACATCTCCAACCTGAGAACACCCTCGTGAAACCAATGTTGCCCACATGCCATCCAAACACAGGTGAAGGCCGTTTCGTTCATAAGCCGCATGCTCGCCGGCGGAGCCATGGCCGTCGTGGACCGACCGGGCAAAGCCCATTGCCTCAATCACCGCGTCCAGCGGACACTGCAGCGCTTTCATGGCGTCGCTCCTCCACCGTATTCCACCGGGGCGAGGAACGGCGTACGATCCAGAGGCACCTGATCGCGGTGGGCCAGCCAGTATTGGGCGGCTTGCGGGTTCGCGACCCGGAGCGGATCTTCGGGGTCGATGGTGACGGTCTGCAGCTGCAGGATGGAGTAAAGCAGCAAGACCAGCTCGGCACAACCCAACGCGGCCACAGGCATCGACACGCTGGCATCACCGAGGCATAGCCCTTGGATCGGAAGCCCGCCGGGGGGGGCCGCGTTTGAATGAAAGAGCGGCGGAGCGAAAACGAGCACCGCCACACTGTCTTTGGCGCCTCGGAGACAACCGTCCGTCAGAATGATGCCGAGTTCCGCCTGATCGGCAATGTAGATTTGACCATCCGGTCGCACCGCGGGGCATTTCACCCGCAGAGCCAACGCGATGCGGAGCGCTTCGCTGGCGTCGATTGCCCTGATCACCATTCGGCCAGGCGGGGCAAGCTGGTCGAGCCTCAAGAGGTTCTTGACCTCGGCTGGCTTTCGCCGGCCCCACGGCGTGTTCCGGTCGTCAGGGCACGCTTGAACAATGTGCTCCAGGGCAACCTGTCGATCGGGACTCAACTCCATGGACCGCAGCGATGACAACCGCCGCCGAGGGTCTTGGCTGGTCATGATTCACCTACCCCTTCAGCGTCCTTCCAAGAAAGCCACGTGCCCGCTCCGTGGTGACGAATCAGTGCCCAGGACGCGCTCGTCGCCCCCAGAGTCGCGACTCGCTGATCGAGCTGAGGGCGTAACACGCTCAGCGGAACCGCGTCGAAAGTGTGAAACGAATTCGTGCGGAGCTCGGCGCCACAACGGCAGCGCCGGTTTCGGCGTTTGCTCCAGAACCGCCCGATTGACCGTGGGCCGCAACGGGGGCATTCCGCACGAACCACGTAGCGGAAATCGTCGCCAAGACCAAGCACGGCATCGCCGCCGTCGCTGCTCATGCCGGAGACCTCCAGCAGTTCGCGAATCGCATGCCCGCGAAGCGGCTTGGCGAGCGGACGACACCGCCACCGAGAATGGTCTTCGACGCAGTCTTGGTTGCGACCAAGCGGAATGACCGCGGCGTACCCGGGCCGGATGAAAGTCCCCTCCACTAGGCAACTGTTTGGCAGAGGTTGGCCCAGACGGAGGGTGACCTTGTTCATCAACAGTGCGCCCATGTGCCCCGCCAGCGCACAGAGCGCAGGAATGCTCCGCGTGACCGGTTCCTCTCGGCCGGCCTGATCCCTCTCTCCGACCATTTCGCACGAGAAGCCCGGCCCGTCGTCCGCAGCCATGCGCAGCTCCGCCGGTGTCATGTTGCACGCAGGGCAGGCATCTTGTGGGTCGCTGTTCGCGAAATACCGGATCTGGTATAGGCCGCTCGAGCCCTCGACGTTGCAGTAAATGACCGGGATGCCCAGATGCATCGCCGCCCGGGCCACATGCAGCTCCGCCGCCATCCGGTCCGTGCAACAGAAGATGAAGTCCACGCCCGCTACGCGCGTGAGGGGCAAATCCTCAAAGCCGCCAACAAAAGCATCGACCCGAGTGCTGCGGCTGACCTCAACGCAGCACTTCGCCACGTGGTCTGCCTTCCACCGGCGCAGGTCCCGCGGGAAGATCACGCTGTTCGTCAACAAGGATTCGGGCTTGTAGGGTTTCGGATCGGCAATGATAATCGCTCTCGGATCCTGCCGTGCAACGCTCAGGATGCACGGCCCCCCTACGGAGCCCGCGCCGGCGAGAATGACCTGCAACCGTCCGAGCACCCGGTCCGGATCGACGTCCGGCCGTGAGCCCGAGAAGGCCGGCATGCGGGCAACCCGCTCAGGGGCGGCCACCGCCTTGACGCGGGACAACCGCTCGAGTCTCCTGAGCCTCGGTCGGTGCTCGGCCACGACCATCACTCCTCCTCCGACGGTATCCAGATCAGCCCGGCATTCGTTCGAATCGGCTGCTGGCACACCGGGCACACGCCCGAGAGCGTCAGGCACGCGTAACCTTCGCCCTCCGCGTCAGCCGAGTCCGGTTTGGCGTTGTGAACCACCGCCGAGCAGACCGCACACTGCCAGACTTCCTGACCGGCGGAAGTCACGGTCTTGCACACCGGGCAAGTCTCGCCTGCCAGGGCTTTCCCAGCCAAACCCATGACTGGCTGCTCAAAAAGCGAAACGAACATCGGGTGGGCATCGTTGAATGCAAGCACATCCCGCATCGCCGCAATGGCCACGCGCGACACGGGCTCGCCGTTGATGCTCAGCCGCTGACCGGGTGGTAGGAGGATCAAGAGCCGCGGCGAGCGACCGCCATCGAGAAAGAGTGACTCAACGACGACGGTGTCATCTGACCACTGTGTCGCACCCCTGGCCAGGACGGCGATCTCCTGCGAATGCGTCTGCAGACACACCGGGCCATCGGACGGCAGATCGATGCGGCTCCAGGCCCAGGCCGCCCCCGACCCGCCTGCACCTTCAACCGCCTCTAAGTCCGAATCCCCGGCCGAGGTCGGCGCGGCGGAGACTTCATTTAGTAGACTAAGCCATCTTTTAGAGTGTCTCACCATTGTCTTCGGCGTCCTCCTGCGGTACCATCCCATTCTCGTGTTCGGTGTCCAGTACGCAAGGAACGGTGGCGAGAAACTTGCCTTGACACGATCGACGATGAGATCGCGGAAAGATGCGTTGAACTACAGGCGGAAACGCGGCCCGCGCACTCGGCCGGGGGGGCGTCGTCACACATCGCCCCGGTCATCTCATTCCCGGCGGGGCAAATCGCCGCCCAGAGCCGACACCACTTCTCAGCAGTCTCTAAGGCCAGGAATCGTAGCCAGCGCCTCTCCGCTGGCCGCCGTGCCCGGCCTGCGTTCGATGAACGGCGCCACGGCCGTATCGTCGACGACCTCGACCGGCACCAGAAGCCGGCGACCACGCCTCGACGAGCCAACAAGAATATCGGCACCGCGACCGGGCGGGCTGGCCTTGCTCAGAATCGTCTTGAGGAGCGAAGCGTAGCGAGCAATGGCCTCCTCCTGCGGGCCCTTGAGCTTCTTCGCAACCGGCGAAAACCGGGCCGCCAGTTCCGATGCGATCCGGGCATCCCCCATCAGGCCCCGCAAGACAGGGTCGAAGCCTTGAGCCGTGTCGGACTCCATCTGGTCACTCAACAGGAGCAGAAGGCGGTGCAGGAAGCGGGGAATCTCCTGAACAGGCCCAGATCGTTGACCGTTTGAAACCGATACGTACCCCAGCTTCTCGGGGCCGTTGGGCAGTCGCAGGGTGATGTGCCATTTCCGAACGCGGGGAGTCGTTCGGTCAGGACGCGGCAAGGCATAGAGCGTCAGGTACCCAATCAGGCAGTACACTGCGATGATGGTCAACATGGGGAGTATTCCTCCTTCCTTGTGTCGCGATGAGGCCGTCATACCGCACATACCGCACGACACCTTTCGGTCGCCTCATCCATCCGCATACCACATGCATACAGGAGCTACGTGACGTGCAACCCACTTCTCGAAGGGGCATCCTGCTCACCTTCGATATTGAATTAGATGATACCGCGCTGCCGAAAGCGCTCGCGTGTTGACGTGCGCGTTGGCGCACGCTGATCACATGCCGCCCAAAGACGTGCAGAACGAAGTTGCCGCACGCTCCGACGAACGTCGGCAACGACACGACCATGAGGAGCCACTTCGGAGTCGCCTGAGCCATACGCCGATGGAGGCCCTTCGCGCCGCAGGCAATCCGCCTCTCCCAACATCATGATTGCTCTGAGGATGCGTGCCGCAGCGACGGGCACGGATGGGCACTACCACCCCAAATCACGATGCGCCGCTGTTTGGCCGCCCGGAGTTCTTGCCATTCCGGCGAAGCGCGGCTATCAAGTAGTCTAGGAACACACCTCGACCCGGTCAGGCGCCGCATGGGGTCAGCCCTTTGGCCGGACGCGGTCGGATGCACCTCGGTCGGGATAGGAGCAGGAAGATGGCCCTTGACCTGAGCAGCCTGATCCGGTTCATTATCAGCGACGGGAAAGAGGCCCAACTCGTCCGGGCCGTCGATGACGCGGCTCGACGTCGAAGCCGGGAGGCCGGCTTTGACAACATCGACCACTACCTCGATCACATGCAGCTGCGGGGCGAGTACCGCCGCGCCGTCAGCTTGACAGCCCGCACGGTCACGGACATTGACCGGCTGGTTCATTTCATCCGACGCCTGCCGGTCCCCGTGGAGGCGATCTTCCAGGTGAGCCCCCGTTTGCCGCCGTGGGAAACCTGGGAACAGGGTTCGGTGTTCGCCGTTGTGGTGGGCGAGCGCCAAGTCCTGATTCCCGAGGTTGCCGGCGATCTGCCCCAACGCGCCGTCGGGGCCCGCGATGCCGAGGCACTCGCCGAGCTTGTCCACGGCCTCAGTGGTTTTCGGATTGAGTGTCGAGTGGAATTGCACCTGCTGCCGTCTGAATTGCCTGAGGAGCGTGCCCAGGCGCGTCTCGACGATTTGAGGAAACGACCGGAGGTTGGCGCCGTGGTCGTCCTTGGCTCGCCGGTCGTCAATCCCATGGCTGACCCGATCGCCCGCATCATGCTGGACAACCGACCTTCCGGGGAGCTCCCTGCCCGCTTCCGATGGTCGATCAAACTACCGAAGATGCCCTACCTCTCCGAGCCCCTCCCCTGTGCTCCGAACGAGCAGGGAATCGTCCTGAAAGGACATGGGCTCACCACGTATCGCCGAGACTCCGCCCCGGCGATCGCCCATGCGATCGCGAAGGACCCACATCCGCACAAGACGTTTGACGACTGCAGCATACTCATCCTCGACGTCCGCACGAGGCCCTTGCTCGTATTGTGCGCCGGCCACGGGGGCTGGGGCACCATCGTCGCGGTGCGGGCACTCAAGCACCAGTACCACATCGAGGAACGGATCAGGCACTCCTATGACCCGGCAGAGTCGATCCTTGGACGAAGCGGAGAAGGCCGCGTGTTCGCCGTCACCTGGGCCAAGCGGAAGAAGCCCCCCTCTCACGACAAGGTCGACGACCTCGTCCTCACCGACGACGCCATCAATCAGGGATGGGGATTTGCCTTCTAGCCATCCCGCTTCCCCAGGGGCCTCCTTCCCCTCGCCGTCCCGGAGGGCCGGAGGGCACCTGCCGAGCATCCTCGACAGCCTCCATCGGAACTTCATAGCCAGCGGACCCGACTCGACGAGCCGATGATGGACTTGATCACCGTAGAGCAGCCAGAGGCGGCCCCAACCCCGCTCGCCGCGAGGGTGCGTCGCTGCGCTTAGGGCGGGGAGCGGAACCGGTGCCGTCGTTGCCGTACGTGCCGCTGAGCCTCCGTCAGCCGTCTGCCACCTTCGCCGCGGTCTTGGATCGCGACAATCGACCGGCCAAGCCCTGAAGAACAGCGTAAAACACCGGGGTCAGCAGCAGGCCACAGATCGTCACCCCGAGCATGCCGGCCAGCACCGCGATGCCGAGAGTCCGCCGCATCTCCATCCCCGCGCCCGTAGCCGTCGCGAGCGGAACGACCCCGAGAATGAAGGCAAACGAAGTCATCAGGATCGGACGCAGCCGCAGTCGCGACGCCTCCACCGCGGCATCTCTCGGCGGCTTGCCGTGCTCATGCTGCTGCTTGGCGAACTCCACGATCAGCACTGCGTTCTTGCACGCCAGACCAACCAGGACCACGAATCCGATCTGGACAAAAATGTTGTTGGAGATCCCGAAGTATGAAACCCCCAGCAGGGCGAACGAAATGCTCAACGGCGCGATCAGGATGATCGCCAGGGGCAGCAGCCAGCTCTCATATTCGGCCGAGTGAGTCAGGAACACGAACAAAACGCACAGCGGGAAGATGAACACCGCTGTGTTTCCAGCCAGAATCTCCAGGTAGGTCAATTCCGTCCACTCCGCCTTCATCGAGGGAGGAAGCTCCTCGGCCGCAAGTTGCTCCATGATCTCGATCGCCTGACCGGAGCTGAAACCTGACTGTGTAGCCCCGTTGATCGATGCCGCGGGAAACATGTTGTACCGATTGATCATGACCGGGCCGCTGGTTTCCTCGACCTTGGCCACTGCTCCGAGAGGTACCATGTTGCCGGTGGCGTTGCGGACCTTGAGCTGAGCGACGTCTTCCGGCCGGCTGCGGAAGGAGGAGTCGGCCTGGATATTGACCTGCCAGGTGCGATCGAACTGGTTGAAATCGTTCACGTAGAGCCCGCCCAGATTGGCCTGGAGGGTGTTGAACACGTGGTTCAGGGGCACGCCCAGCGTCTTGCACTTGACCCGATCCACATCGACATAAAGCTGTGGAGTATTCGCCCGGAACATCGAGGACACGCCGGCCAGACCCGGTTGCTGGTTGGCCCTGGCGACCAGGTTGTCCGTCTGCTCCTGCAGAGCCGCCAGCCCATTGCTGCCTCGGTCCTGGAGCATGATCTTGAAGCCGCCGGCCGTGCCCAGCCCATCGACCGGGGGAGCCCCGAACACGCCTACCATCGCGTCCTGAACCTCGACAAAAAAGGTCCTCCGCAGCTTCATGGCGATGACCTCCGAGTACAGCTCACGGCCAGGGCGGTTCTCGAAGTCATCCAGAACGATGAACAGCGAGCCGAAATTAGAGCCGTTCGCCCCCAAAAGGAACGACTGGCCCGCAACGGCCACGGTGTGCTTGACCCCCTTGGTGCCACGGACGATCGCGTCCACCCGGGCCATGACGTCCTGGGTGCGCTGAAGCGAGGCCGAGTCCGGCAACTGCACACTGGCGATCAGGTACCCCTTGTCCTGCGTGGGAATAAAGCCGGTCGGCACGGTCACCAACCCGTGGTAGGTCGCATAGAGCAGGCAGCCGAACGCCAGCAGAGCCACGACCGCGCCTCGAATCACGAATCGCACCGTATGCCCGTAGCCGGCGGTCATCCATCCGAACATCCAGTTGAAGCCCTTGAAGAACCAACCCAGAGTCAGGTTCATGACCCGGGTCAGGATGTCCCGCTGCTGATCGCGCGGCTTGAGCAGGAGCGCCGCCAGCGCCGGGCTCAACGTCAGCGAATTGAACGCCGAGATCAGCGTCGAGGTGGCGATTGTCAGGGCGAATTGCCGGTAGAACTGCCCGCTGATCCCGCTGATGAAGGCCGTCGGGATGAACACCGCACTCAGACCGAACGCAATGGCGATCACCGCAACGGTCACTTCCTCCATCGATCGGTACGCCGCTTCCCTGGGTGACAGGCCGTGTTCGATCCAGCGTTCCACGTTCTCGACCACCACGATGGCATCATCAACCACCACGCCAATCGCAAGCACCAGCCCGAACAGGGAGAGGTTGTTGAGGCTGAAGCCCAGCAGAGCCATCACCGCGAACGTACCGACCAGCGACACGGGCACAGCGATCAGTGGAATCAGCGTGGAACGCCAGTTCTGGAGGAAAACGAGAACGACGATCGCCACCAGGATGAAGGCGTCGCGGAGGGCTTTCCCGACTTCGTGGATGGACTCGCGGACGAAAGGCGTCGTGTCGTAGACGATCGAATAGTCGAGGCCCTCCGGGAAACCCTTCTTGAGTTCCTCCATCTTCGCCCGGAGCCGGTCGGCCGTGGCCAGGGCATTCGAGCCGGGCGACTGGAAGATCGCAAGCCCCACGCTGGGCTTGCCGTCCAGCGAGCAGGACTGGTCCTGGCTCTTGGCTCCCAGTTCAATCTCGGCGATGTCGCGGAGGCGGCTGATCTGGCCCGAGGATCCGGTCTTCACGATGATCTCGCCGAACTGCTCGGGATCGGTCAGCCGGCCAAGAGTGCTCATCGTGTACTGGAAATCCTGGCGGTGCTTGACGGGCGGCTGGCCGATCTGACCCGCAGCCACCTGTACGTTCTGCTCCTTCAGGGCGCTGGTCACGTCGTCGGCAGTCAGGTTGCGGGCGGCCAGCTTCTCCGGATCAAGCCAGACCCGCATGCTGTAGTCCTGCTGACCGAAGAGCGTGACGTCACCGACGCCGTCCAGACGAGCTAAGTGATCCTTGATTTGCGTTGTCGCATAGTTGCTCAGATAAAGCTGATCGTAGCGTCCATCGGGCGACAACAGGTTGACCACCAGAAGGACGCTCGGGCTCTTCTTCTTCGTGGTCACGCCCGTTTGCTTGACGACGTCCGGCAGCACCGGCAACGCCAGGGACACGCGGTTCTGCACCAGCACCTGGGCCATATCCAGATTGGTGCCCAGCTTGAAAGTCACGGTGAGCGAGTACACGCCGTCGTTGGTGCACTGCGAGGACATGTAAAGCATGTTCTCCACGCCGTTCACCTGCTGCTCGATGGGGGCGGCGATGGTCTCCGCCACCACCCTCGCGTTCGCGCCGGGATAGGCACAGGAAACCTGCACCGTCGGGGGGGCGATCTCAGGGTACTGGGCGATGGGCAGCGTCGTGAAGGCCGCGACGCCCGCAATAGTGATGACGATCGAGAGCACCGCGGCAAAGATCGGTCGATCGATGAAGAAACGCGAGATCACAGGCTGCCCTCCGTCACTGTACGGGGTGGGTGGTTGCTCGCTCCACAGTGGGCCCGCTGGCCGCGGCGGGCCGGGTGCCAGTATCCACAAAGGCCTCCATCGACGCCCGTTGAACGTTGACTCTCACACCCGGTTTCGCCCGCTGGATGCCGTTGACGATGACCCAGTCACCCTCGGATACGCCATGAGTCACCACACGCATCCCATTCTCCAGCGCCCCCACCTGCACGCGGCGGTACTCGACAGTCTCGTTGTTGGCTACGAGCAAATAACGCTGCCCCTGGTCAAATCCCATCGCCCGCTCCGCGACCATCAGCACGGGGCGAGGTACGCTGACCGGAATCCGCACCCGAACAAACAGCCCGCCCATGAGGCTGCCGTCATTGACAAACCTGCCGCGGACCTCTTGTGTGCCCGTGCTGCTGTCCATCTGGGGCGCCCAGTAGTCGATCGTGCCTTCGTGCGGGTGGCCTTTCTCATTCATCAGTCCCACGAAGACCCGGAGCCTGTCTTTCGGAATCTCCTTGTCCGCCGCCAGATTCGGGCGCGACCGCCGGAGTCTCAGCACGTCCGCCTCGCTCAGGTTGAAGTAGGCGTACACGATGCTGTCATCAACGATTGTGGCCAACTTGGTCTGACTGGGGTCGATCAGCGCCCCCACGCCGGGGACGTTCCGGCTCACGCGGCCGTCCAGCGGGGCCAGGATCCGCGTATACGCCAGGCTGTGCTCAGCGGCGTCCACCCGGGCCGTGGCCAAGTCGATCGAGGCCTTGAGGCGATCCCGATCCGCCCGCTGCTGAATGACTTCCAGCTCGCTGACCGACCGTGACTTGAAAGCATCCTCCAGGCGCGCGAGCTTCGCCTCTGCGAAGGCGTGCTCCGTCTTGGCTACTTCGAGGTGGGCCTTCGCCTGGGCCAGTTGGTCCTCATACGGACGCGGATCGATCTGGAAGAGCAAGGTCCCCTTCTTGACCATCGCTCGCGGTTGGTAGTTGACGCTCTGCAGGTAACCCCCGACCTGGGCCCGCAATTCGATCTCCTCCTTGCTCGTGGTCGTCCCGGTTGCCTCGATCGTGTCAGTGAACATCCGTGTCACCGGCTGGGCAATCGTGACGTTCGGCGGAGGCGCAGGCACGCTCGTTGGCTTGCGGCGCTCACACCCATGGATCGCAGCGCCAAAAAGCAGGGCCATGGTGATCGTCCACGCTCGGATTGCCGCTGGCTGACTCATCCCAACGTCCCCTGGAGTGTTCTCCGAATGCCAATCAACCGACTTGTCCCCCATGGCCTTGGCCGGCTACGCCGCCGGGCCGGGGTCCGCTATTGTACCAGCACCCCCACCCGTCACGCCCGCCTTAATTTCAGATCTTTTCGGCCTGCGGTCTGAAACGACCTTGATCCACTTTGGATGGTACAGATGGCCCTTGCTCGCGGAACAACACATGACCCTCAACGCGAGCCTGCGGACTGAATCGCCTGCCGCCTTCAGCGCCCCGTCCAGGAAATCCGCGCTGAGCTTCCCCGGTTCGGGCTCCAACTCGCCCCACGCCCGGCAGGCGCAGTGAGCGGTCGAAAAACTGCCTCTGTGAACCCGCTGTTCATGGCCCGCCTGCGCCGGTCCCGTCAGCCCGCTCACAGACCACAGGTCATGATAGGCCCAAACCCGCGGGTGTCGAGGCTGGGTGCACGCTTGCCAGGAAGATGACGAGTCTCGCCTCCGCGCCTTTCACCATGCAGACTCTCCATCGGTGACCCTGAAGACAGCTCATCCCCCCGGCGTGGTCTGCGGCCATGTCTGCTCTATTGCCTGTCGCAGGTCGCGTGAACTTCCGCGATACCGAGCAATGGCGGCTCCGTCCCACAGCTGCTGCGGTCACCCCAGATGATCGTGGCCCCCGCACTCTTGAGCTGGTTCATCAGATCGCACTGGGTCGTCGAGCCGGCATCCGGGTCACAATTCGTATCGATCGGGCAGCACGTGACGTCGATCGAGGGTCGGTTGGCAAGAAACGTGGCCCCGATCAGACCCGACAGGCTGTTGATGGGATTCTCCGTCAACCGAAGCGCCCTCAGGTTCGGTAATCCGGTCACACCGGCATAGCCGCTGATGTCATTGTGCGTTGCGTTGAGCGTTTGCAGCGCGGTCAGCCCTGCCACGGGTGCCAGGCTGGTGATCGAGTTGCCGCTGCACCCAAGCCACTTCAGTTTGGCCATGCTCTGAACGCCGTTGAGACTGGTGATCGCCTTGTTCTGCTGCCAATCCACCTTGAGCGTCTCCAGGCGGGTCAAACCCGACAGCGACGAAATGCTCCCGATGAAGTTGTGCATCACATCCAGCGACTTGAGCGAAGTCATCGGCGCCAGGGGCGCAACGGACCGGATCTTGTTGTCCACCATGTACAGGTTTTCCAGCATGGTCAGTTCGGCCAGCGGCGACAGGTCCTCGACCTCATTCGACAACAGGTTCAGCGTCTTGAGATTCGTGCAACCCTGAATCCCGGCGAGCGTCCGAATACCCACGTTCATCGCCTCGAGGTAGGTCACACGCCCCAGGTCAGCCGAGGTCAGTTCGGCGTCGTCAGCCAGCCCGAGTTGCCGGCGAATCGCGCCCGCCAGACAGGGATCCATCGCCTCGGGTTTCTCCCAGAGAATCAGGTCCCCGTTGCCCTTGGCATGAAGACGCACAGTCACGGTGATCGGATTGCCGTTCGCGTCTTCGTCCTGACGGGCGTATTGATGCGGAGCGGAGCGGTACCAGGCGCGAAGGTCGACGGGGGTGTCGAGCGCGGTGTTGCCCAGGGCGTTGTACATCTCCTCGGCCCAGGCGACGTTTTTCTTCGTGCTCACCACCCAGCTCATGCTCAGTGCCGCCTGAGCGTGTCCCGCCTCCACGATCTTGTCCTGGAAATCGGCCCGGTAGCTGTGGCAGAAGCCCAGATACACCAGGCTCTTGCTCTGACTGAGGTCATTGTATTGGGTGAGAAAATCCGCGCTGATCACATAAACGGGCTTGCGCGTGTTCTGATCGAGATAGGGGGTTCGGACGTAGCCGACCTTGTGCGGCACGAGGTCCCGGCTTCGCATGAAGGCCAGACTCTTCGGCGTTGCGATGTGGCCGGTCATGACGTACACGCGTTGGGCGTTGTGCTTGCTGGGCCACGCCAATCCATGCGAGTAGATGTGCACGATGCCGTAGTCGCTCAAGTGCATGAACTTGGCAATCCTGCATTGCTCGTCCTTGTAGACGACGAAGTCGTCGAAGCCACACTCCCGGAACCGCGTGTTTGCCGTGGCGATCAGATGGTCGGTGAGCGGCTGTCGCTCCCAGTAGTGCGGATTGAGCAGGATCGTCTTTTTGGACTCGACGAGGTCGGGCGACTTCATCGTTCGTGAGGTCTTCGCCGGCAGGAAGTCGGACCCGTCAGCGACGTCGCCGCCGCCGTCGACCATTCCAGGCGGGTCGTCGTCCTCCAGATTAAGGGCGATTCCCGTCTCTGTTCCGTCGGTGTACTTGATGGCGATCCCGAAACTGCTGGCCTGAGCCCACTCGACAGCAGGGTTGCCGCTCAGCCTGTTGACGACCTCTGCCTTGGCCGCCTCCTCGTCCCCCGTAGTCGCCAGCAGGGACTGCAGGTCTTCATCCGCCTCAGCCAGAGTGGCCAGGCTGGCCTCTGCTTCCGCCTCTTGAGCCGCTGTCACATCGGAGAGGCTGCCACCCAGTGCTTCTGCTAGCTCCCGATCTGCTTCCACCGGGTTGCCGGGCAGATCGACGGGAGGACCGTTCGCCTCCTGTGGAGCACATGCCTGGCCCAGGAGGCAGAGTAGGACAAGAGCACACAACGGCCACCAGCGTTTGGCGCATCCCACAATCATCACTGAGCTCCTTTCTCGCAGAATCAACTCCCTCGCAGAGGTGTCTTGTTACCCCACTTCGTGGCCCTGACTCTATTCTATCAAAATCGGCCAACAAAATGAACCTCTAAGTTGTGACCCACCAGCGGTAGTTGCGGAGGCCCATCATGACCGCTGGCAACGACGAATTGAAACGGAGACCCCCCAACCATCCGTCACAGCATCCTCGACCACAGGGTGACGACCCGGGGGGAGCCAGCTATACTGTCGCCGGCTAGATCCCTTCCTTGGTGAGCACGCCCGCACGAGGATCGGGCAAGAGGAGCCCAGACCGCCCCCAGCTCGCCCGGAAGGCCGCCCAGCACCCCGTCCCGGCCCGGTCGGCGGCCAGTACCGCGCATCCGGCGCCGCGATGGGCGCGACTGAACCAGCCTCGGGGCGAGCGGAGGATCTCCATGGCCGCTAACCCCAAACGCGCATGAGCCGGCCGGTGGCGGAACCGGCCGAGATCATCGGGAAGACCTCGGACAAAGAGAAAAAGGGGCCGCAATGAAGCTCTCTGCGTGCATCCGTCGTTCGCTTGGCATTCTTGTCCTGGTAGCCGCAGCCTCTGGGGCCGGTTCGGGTTGCCGCGTAACAACGCCTGGCGATCGTCAAGAAGACGCACGGACCGGCGAGGCCCACCCGACGCTGAGCGTCGCAATCGTCGGGGACTCGACGGTAGCCGACTACGCGGACAGTTCTGACAGACGCGGCTGGGGCCAGATGCTCCCCCCGTTCTTCACCGAGAATGTCCGTTTCACCAACTTCGCTCGCAGCGGTCGTAGCTCGAAGAGTTTCATCAGGGAAGGTCTGTGGGCAAAGGTGTTGGCCGCCAAGCCGGACTATGTTCTCATTCAGTTCGGCCACAACGATTGCCCCGGGAAAGGAGAACGATCCACCGATCCTGCGGGCGATTTTCAGGATTACCTGCGCCGCTACATCGACGACAGCCGATCAATCGGTGCGACACCCATCCTGACTACGCCGGTGACGCGGAGGAACTTTGGCTCGGATGGCCGGATCCGCACCACCTTGACACCGTACAGTGATGCGATGAAGAAAGTGGCCTCCCAGAAACACGTGGACCTGGTCGATCTGCATGCCGAAAGCATCGCGCTGCTCAATCGGTTGGGCGACGCAGGCAGCGCTCACCTGAACTGCAGCCCCAAAGACCACACCCATTGGTCGCCGGAAGGGGCCCGCGTGATGGCTGAGATCGTCGCCCGGGCTTTGCCGCCCGATGGATTGGGACGATATGCACGCGTCCGGCCGCCATCGCGCCGGTAACGCCAAACGGCGATTGCCCAGCGAGGACCCCCCGGGGGCGAGTCCATCGGTCACTGTAAACACATGTAAAAAAGCTACTTACGTGAGATTCGGGGCCCCTCTTGGCGTTGGCTGGGCGAGAAACGCCCGTCCCGCTTCGTCACCCCCGATTCTCCTGCGACCCTACTCATCGCTCCGAATCCCCCGCCATCCGTCACGACCTTGCCGCCCTTGCCTCCCTGCAGCATCAACACAACTCGACGGCGACGGCCATGTGGCCCAGCAACCCCTTCTGCAGTATCCTCCCAATGGACCTCTGGAACTACGATGCACCACCGGCACTCGCTCTTCACGACCAGACTGAACGCGGTCGCCGCAGTGTGCGTTCTGTGCGCCGCCGGCGGCAGCCGGCTACCCGCCGCCGAGCAGAAGCTGGATGGCTCGGTAATCCAGAACCTCGGCGAGTGGCGGATCGAGTTCCGACCGGCAGACTCGACCCTTGTGTGCGTGCACGCCGCTTCGGGTGCAGAGATCACCGGCGCCCTTTCGTTTGCCGCCGAAATCGAAGGGAAGCGACAGCTCTGGTCGATCGGGCGGGCCCGCGATTCGGCTTCCGGGCGACTGTCGCTGATCGACGCGGCTGGCGATGTGCAGGGGTACCTGACCTTCAGCGGTTCCGGGGCACTGCTGAACGTCACCATCGCCCACCGCTCAGCCCAGTCCTACAAGGGTGAACTGGTCTTTCGCGCAACCGCTCGGTTTGGAGACCGCAGTTTCGCCTGCCGCACCCGCCCCCCGGTCGGCTCGCGCGTGGTCCAGATGGCCTCGGGACCGGCGGACAGCAGCCTGAACGACTCGCTGTTCGACGTCGATACCGACATAGCTCTGCGCCTGACCGGTCGAACCCTGGCGATTCACTCGCCGGCGGACCAGATCGGACCGCGTCGCTTTGAGCTGGTGATGAGTGCTTCACCCCAGGCAGCCGATGGCGCCACCCTCGCGTTCGAACTCCTCCGCGATTACTACCGTTCCCGTTATGTGCCGTCCTATCGTCCGATCGACAGGAAGAGATGCCCCTCGTCCCCCACTGGTTGGATGTCCTGGAACGTCTACTTCGACAAAGCCGGTGAGGAGGACAACCTGGCCGAGGCACGGCTCGGGGCTCGCTGCCTCAAGCCGTTCGGACTGGAGATCTGGCATATCGAGTCGTGGCAGGACAACTCGGACCGCTTGCCGGTCCGCAAGTTCCACAACCTGACGCTGCGGCCGGATCCGCGGAAATTCCCGCACGGAATGAAGTGGCTGGCGGATCGCATTCGGGAACTCGGTTTCCGGCCGGGCATCTGGACGGTTCCCTTCGGCACCGGCGACCGGGCATTCTACGACACCCACAAGAGCTGGTTCCTGCACCGTCCTGACGGAAAGCCCATGCAGAACTGGTGCGGCCACTACGTGCTGGATCCCTCCCTGCTCGCCGTCCGCCAGCACATGGAAGATACCCACCGGATCATGTCCCAGGAATGGGGCTACGAATACTTCAAGATCGACGGGATGTCCGGCCGCGGCCCGAGTTACTCCGCCCATTTCTATGAGCGTCCGGAGGTCCGGGCGGCCTTCAGGGAATCCTGTGAGGGTCCCTTCCGCTTGTGCGTGGAGGCCCTGCGGCGGGGACTGGGCCCGGATCGAATCTGGTTGGCCTGTCAGGGCCATTACACCGGCCCCGAAGTCGGCCAGGCCGACGCCGCCCGGCTCGGCGCGGATATCGTCAGTCCCAACGAGCCGCCCCACTGGGCCAACTACCTGCATCAGGCTCAAACCATTCTGAACCAGCTTTTCGTTCATAACATCGTCTGGTACAACGACCCCGATACCCTCCTGGTCGGTGAGGCGGCCCCGCTGAATACGGCCCGCATCGCCGCCACAGCGGTCGGCCTGCCGGGCCAGGTGATGTTCGCCGGCGACAGACTGGCCGTTCTCCCGGCCGAGCGCATGCGCCTTCTGCAGCAGTGCTTGCCAGTGTGCGATGTCCGGCCGCTGGATCTGTTCCCCCTGTTCGAGCTGCATCCGATCTGGACGCTGAAGATCTCCCGGCCGTTCGGCACCTGGGACGTGGTATCGCTCTTTAACTGGAAGGACGAGCCTGCCGAGCTCCGCGTGAGGTTTGACGAACTCGGCCTGCCCGAGGACCGCAACCACCTGGTCTATGACTTCTGGGGCCAATCGTTCCTGGGGAGCTTCCGCGAGTCCCTCAGCATGCCCCTGGCCGGCCGGTCGAATGCTCTGCTGGCGGTGCATCCCGACACCGGCCGACCGCAATTCCTTTCGAGTGACCGGCATATCACCCAGGGCGGCGTCGAAGTGGAGCAGGTTGCCTGGGACGAAGCCCGGAGCAGACTCTTCGGCCGCGTACGGCTGGTAGAGCACATGCCTGCGCGCCTGACCTGCCTTCTACCCCCGGGCTACGAGTTCGCCTCGGCCAAGGCCGGCGCTGGCGCTAAACTCAGGGCCGAGAGCCGGCCAGATCGCACCCTAGTCGTCACCCTGGAGGCGGCAGCCTCAGACACGGTGGCCTGGGAGATTGCCTGCACCCATCTGAACCCGTAAGCCGGTCGGATGATCGGGTGGCTGACGCGGCGGCCTCTTGGCTCAGAAGCCAGGCTTCATCGCGGCGACTTCGTCGCGGATCTCGCGCAGCACCGCGACGTGCTGCCCGGACCAGCGGTTCGGTGCTGCGGCGAACTCGTGGAGATCGTCACCCAGCCCGGCAGTCCGCGAGTGACGAAGCCGGCCGAGGAGCGTCTCGCGAATGCGGTCCGGATCGGCGATACCCTCGATCACCCCCCGGTGGCCGCTCTGCGATCCGGGCTGGCTCGGATTACCCCCGCCGCCGGCCGTCTCGATGATCACCTCGGCAATACCATAGTACCGCTGCAGCGGCCCCTGCCGCACTTCGACGTTCTGGATGTTCTCATAGGTGATGGTTACCTCCTGAATGACCCAGATCCCCCGCCGGATGCGAAGGCTGCGGTCGGTCATCACGTAGCGGGTGGTGTCAAAGCGAAGGTGAAGGGCGATGTAGACCACGATGTCGGGCAGGACCGCAAGGGCGAAGGCCGGCACCGCCAGCAAGAAGCCGGCCGGCGGATAGGCGACGGTGATCGCAACCCAGGCAATCAAGATGATGAGGTCCACGGGCAGCAAGCCCAGCCAGAACCAGAACTTGAGATAGCGCAGGAAAGCCGGAGACGGCCCGAAAGACTCGATCAGGCCGCCGGCCTGGACCGGGAGCGTGGGCGGCTCGGCGGGAACGCGGAACCAATCCACCAGCACCGCCCAGATGCCGCGGTAAACCCAGGCACTCGCCCGCTGTGTCGCGTCGTTCATGAGTTCGTCTCGCGCTCGATTCGCAGCCGGCGCAGCTGGTCACGGATCTCGACCAACACCGCGAGGGCTTCATCCTTCGGTTCGGCGGGACCGGTTTCCGCGTGCCCCTCGGGAAGATCACCTTTCGCCCCGCGCATCTGGGCGTAGAGGAAGTCCCGCAACTGCTCGACCTCGCGGATGCCCTCGATGGCCATCTCCGCTCCCGCCGACCCGGAGGCCGTCTGGACCGAGATCGTCGCCAAGCCCAGCCAGCGGTGCAGGATGTTTCGGGTGACGTGAATGTCCTGGATCCGGCGGTAGGTCAGATAGATCTCGCGACGGAAGAGAACGCCCCAGGACATGGACACGCCTTTGTCGTCGAAGCGATAACGCAAGGTGTGATACTTGCACAGCAGGACGGTCAGGGCGATGGGGAACCCCGGAAGCGTCAGGATGGCGACGAGCACGTAGTAGGTCAGCAGCACCGGATCGGGACGGGTGATGGCCCGAGGATCAAAGGCAGGTGGGCTTCGGTCATCGCTCATCGATATGGCTCCCGTACAGACCGGAAACGGTTCATCGTTCGGCTAGGATGCTGTCCTGGTGGCCGGGTCCCAGGTGATCTTCTTACCCCTGCGATAGGCGAGGTTGGCCAGGTGCGAAGGCAAGAGGGAACTGACCCCAAGCTGCACCGGGGCGTTGGGCTTGGCTCCAGCCCGCAGGCAGTCGATCCAGTTGTGCTGGTGCTCGATGCCCGCGGCCGGAATGTGGATCTGGGGCTTGGCGCGCGAACTGTCGGCCCAGACCTTGACGTCGTTGCCTCGAACCTCCATGGTTGCCTTGGTACCGTAGAGGATGAAGCCGTCGCCGTCGAAACCATTGGTGAAGTTGCCGATGAACTCCAGGCTGAACTCGCCGTAGTCGACCACCGCGTTGACCACGTCGGGGGTTTCCCAGTACTTAGTGGCATAGACGCTACCGTTGGCGACCGCGGATTTGGGCACCGGCTCGCCCATCAGCCAATGCACGTTGTCGATCACGTGCACGCCGACATCGGTCACCAGCCCGCCGGCATAGTCCCAGTACCACCGCCAGGCGGTATACCGCAGGGGTTCGAACGGCACCTTGTGTTTGCAGGGCTCCTGGAACTGGTCCCAATCGATCTTGGCGGTCGCGTAGTCGAGCTGTCCCACGGTTCGGGCGGCGGTCGCCTCGGGCGTGAACGGGTCCTCGCCGGCAATGTAGTTGCGGCAATCGAAAGCCCGAATGTGGCTGACCTTGCCGAGCAAGCCGTTGTCGATGAGCTTCTTGGCCTCGGCGTAGTGGCCCTGGCTGCGACGCTGGGTGCCGATCTGGATAACCAGGGTAGGGTTGTCCTCCGCCGCGGCGAGCATGGCAAAGCCCAGGTCGATGGTGAAGCTGAAGGGCTTCTCCTGATAGATGTGCTTGCCTGCCTGGCAAGCGGCGATGAACGGTTTGGCATGCCAGTGGTCCGGGGTGGCAATGACCACGGCATCGATGTCCTTGCGATCCAGCAGCTTGCGGTAGTCGCCGTAGCGGTCGATCTGGACGGCGGCATGGCCCTTTCGGGCCATCGTCTCGGTGAGGACCTTGGTGGTGTAGTCCATGCGGAACTCGGCCACGTCGGCCAGGGCCACGCAGACCACGTTGTCCTTCTGGCAACAAAGGTTGGTGTCGTGCGTACCCTGCCCACCACTGCCGATCAGTCCGAGCCGGATCTGGTCGTTGGCTCCGATCCTGCGAGCGGCGGCCGACGCGGTGCGAGTCTCTGTTGTCTTCCGTCCGGGCATGCTGCAGCCGCTGAGGGCGGCGCCTAAGACGGCCGCTCCGGTGGCCGCCTTACCGGACGAGGCCAGTAACTCGCGACGGGAGCACGTCTTCTCCGACTGCTTCAGGGCCATGGTCATATCCCTCATCCCGAAGAGGAGGGGCTCCAGGACCGGCGTCGATGTGGCGGAACAGGTCGAGAGGACGGTTCCTTGAACGAGCCTGTAAACAGGAGCCCAAAAAAGAACCACAATTGCTTAAGTACGGAGTCGGCATGTACGAAACATAGGGTACATCCCCCGGTACTGTGCGGTCAAGCGTCCCGGGGGCCTTCCTCGGCCGCATGTCGAGGCAGGACAGACGATATCGAGGCGGAAAAGACGGGAACAGTGGCTCGATCGGGGGTCTCGATTCATGGCTCGCGATTTGGCGTCGCTGGCGGAGGAGTACTCCGCCCATCTCAGCAGCGCTTGCTTGTGCCATCTGCATCACGGCACGGATCTCCCCTCCGATTGCACGATGCCCGACCACCCATTGGAAGTTGGGGGCCAAACCGGGTGGTCTCTGGAACAAGTGGAAGGTACGGACCGTCCGCGTGGCAGAGATCGGCTCAGGCTCATGGTCATCGACGATTGTGCGTTGATCCGGAGCATCACCCAGCGGATCGCCCAGCGGCTGGGCTTCGACACGCTCCCCATCCACGACGGCGCTTCGGCGCTCAAAGCCCTGGGGCAGTACCGGCCCGATTTCGTCGCTCTTGATCTGGAGATGCCGGGGATGGACGGGCTGACGTGCCTGCAAGCGATTCGGGCGGCTCAACCGGAGACACCGGTGATCATTCTCTCGGACACCCTGGACGAATCGAGTCGGAAGCTGTGTATGGATCTGGGAGCCGCGGACTGCATCAGCAAGCCGTTCACGGTGCCCGAGTTGGAGAGCCATTTTCATCGTCTGCGAACAATGCGGGCAGACCGCGACGAGATCATCCCGCCTACGTGATTGAGTCCGGCTGCTAGCTGGTGCGTGTCGTTCACCCACATCTCTCTGTCGTCCCAAGCCGGCACGCACCAGCTTATCCGCTTTCCCCGCCCGTTTGCCCCGCCATTGACGCCTGAGGGACTCTTCGCCACGATATCCGGGATGAGAAACGCAACACTTCTGGGCTGCCTGAGCGGGCTTGCGGTTGTGGGCACGGTTCAAGGCGCCGACCCGCCTCGGTCGCGGCCCAACATCATCGTCATCATGGCCGACGACATGGGTTTCTCGGACCTGGGCTGTTACGGCTCGGAGATTGCCACGCCGCATCTGGATCGGCTGGCCTCTGGCGGTCTGCGGTTCAC
The DNA here is from genome assembly GCA_018003015.1 of Phycisphaerae bacterium. NCBI lineage: Bacteria > Pseudomonadati > Planctomycetota > Phycisphaerae > Phycisphaerae bacterium. The sequence goes on from JAGNEZ010000001.1 coordinate 228,747, forward strand.
GCAGTTCTACAACACGGCCCGCTGTTGTCCGACCCGAGCGGCGCTGTTGACCGGCCTGTATCCGCACCAAGCGGGGGTGGGCCACATGGTGGACGATCGGGGAGCGCCGGCGTATCAGGGTTACCTGAACGATCGATGCGTGACCATTGGAGAAGTGTTGGGTCAGAGCGGTTACCGGACGCTGATGGCCGGCAAATGGCATGTGGGCGAGCGGCGTCCGCACTGGCCGGTGGACCGCGGCTTTGATCGCTACTATGGTCTGGTCAGTGGCGGGAGCAACTACTTCCGGCTGGATCCAGGCCGGATCATGGCCCGGGACGATCAGCCCTGCAAGCCGGAGGGGGAGCGGTTCTACGTGACCGACGCCTTCACCGACGCGGCCATTTCGTTCCTCGAGGAGGAGCGTTCGTCCGGCAAGCCGTTCTTCCTGTACCTGGCGTACACCTCGCCGCACTGGCCGCTGCATGCCTGGCCGGAGGACATTGCCAAGTACCGTGGGCGATACATGATTGGCTGGGATGCTGTGCGGCAGAAGCGGCTGGCGCGGATGGTGGAGTTGGGGATTGTCGATCCGCGTTGGGGGCTGACGTCGCGTGGCCAGAAGGCCCCGGCCTGGGAGGAGGTTGAGGACAAGGAAGCCCGCGACCTGAAGATGGCCGTCTATGCTGCCCAGATTGATCGGATGGACCAGAACATTGGGCGGGTGCTGGCCAAGGTACGCGAGTTGGGCGTGGAGCGGAAGACGCTGGTCCTGTTCCTGGCGGACAACGGCGGGTGTGCGGAGGAGATTGACCGGGGCGTGCCGGGGGTTCCACCGGGTGGCAAGGACTCGTTTCTGAGTTACGGACTGCCTTGGGCGAACGCGAGCAACACGCCGTTCCGGCTGTACAAGCACTGGGTGCATGAAGGCGGGATTTCGACGCCGCTGATTGCCTTCTGGCCGGAGGTGATCCACAAGGGTGGTGGGCTCACCGACCAGGTTGGGCATCTGGTGGACCTGATGGCCACCTGTGTGGACGTAGCCGGAGCGATCTATCCGGTGACCCACAGGGGGCACGAGATCACCCCGCTGGAGGGCAAGAGCCTACTGCCCATCCTGGAGGGCAGGCACCGTGAAGGTCACGCGGCGCTCTACTGGGAGCACGAGGGCAACCGGGCTGTGCGGCAGGGCAATTGGAAGCTGGTTTCGCGGCATCCCGGCGGCTGGGAGCTGTACGACATGAGGGCGGACCGGACCGAACTGAACAATCTGGCCACGTCCCATCCGGAGAAGGTCAAGGAGTTGTCCGAGTTGTATACCCGCTGGGCCAAGCGAGTCGGGGTGCTGACGCCGCAGGAACTCGGTGAGATCAAGAAGAAGAAGCAGAGCTGAGGTCGCCCATGGCGTCGCCTGCGATCTTGGATGATCTGTTCTGCCCGGTCTGCGGCTACATGCTTCGCGGGCTGACCGAGTATCGTTGTCCGGAATGCGGGCGTCCGTTCGATCCGGCGAAGATGGTTCCGGAGCCGATCCCCTGGGTGCAGCGGAACCGGCTGGGCCGGATGCGCGCTTACCTCCACACGATGGTGATGACCACATTTCGCGTTCATCGACTCGCTGAGCAGGTCCGGCGACCGGTGAGCTACGGCGACGCTCAGCTCTTCCGATGGGTGACGGTTGTCGCTGCCTACGTACCTTGCGTGCTGATGATCCTCGCCTTTCGCCCCTCGAGCGGTTCGCGCCTTCTGTTTCGCAGTCTGTATTCCGGGCCGCCGACGATGGATCCCTGGACGGCGACGAGCGTGTTTGCGGCCGCGCTGCTGGCGCTGGTGGTTGCCACGGGCGTGCCGAGCTACTTCTTTCATCCGCGATGGCTGGACATTGAACTGCAGAATCGGGGCATTGCGATCAGCACGTACGCCTGTGGTCCGATGGGCTGGACCCCCGTGGCCTGCGTTCTCGGTTACGTCATTGCGGCACTTGTGGCGATGACCGGGGCGGCAAGGCTGGAGGATGCCGCGCGGGTTGCGGTGGCGAGCCTGCTCGTTGTTGAGCTCCTGTTGTGGTGGTTTGGCCTGGTTTACCTTTCGCGGCACATGACCGGGCGCGGTGCCGTGGGGGTATTCGTGGTGGCGCTGGCTGGTCCGCTAGTCTGGCTTCTGGCTGTCGGCCTGACGGTGGTGGCGGTGAGGTTCCTGGTTGTGTTCCCGGGGCTGATCTACCACAGCCTACGAGGATGACTTTGCTCCTTCCGAGGCGGATTCCGGGCCCGCCGACCGGCCGTTGAGGTAGAGGGTTGTCTTCGCGTCCGGATCCGGCCCGGCGAAGGACACCTGGGGCACCGCTCCCTTTTTTTGATAGTATAAACTACTATCAAACTCCAAAAGCGGACTGCTCGGCAGGTAGGGCAGGTAGTCAGGGACCAGGGCCTGAAGGGTTGCCGGCCGCTCACCATGGTCCAGCTCATACATCCGGATGGCCAGGACGGTAGCGGCCAGTCGCGCCCGGGCCAGTTGGTAGAAGCAGGTACGATGTAAATCGCGGGAAGACAGCACCGAGCCGCCGCCGAAGCCGTAGGCGGTCCGGCTCTGTCCCGGTCGCGGTGAGGTTTTCAGCCCGGGCGCGACCTGGGAGAAACAGGCTGCCTTGGCACCGGTGATCAACCCGCGATCGAATTGCCGCAGTTTCCTGCAAGTCGCAAGGACGAGCATTGGACGGACCATGGACAAGTACGCCCGTTCCAGATGGCTGATCGGCGGCGGGGCCAGCTGAAAACTCACGGTCCGGTCTTTCCCGCTGCTGAGCCTGCGGTCGGCATCGAAACTGACGGCCCTTTCGGCGTAGACTGCCCAGAGGAAGGCTTCCCGAATGGGGCGTTCATCCAGGAGCCGGTTGATAAGTTGTTGGCCGTGCTGTCGCGACGCGTGTCGAGTCGGAGCGGCTGTTGGTTCAGGTCCGGAGAAACGCAGGGTGGGGCTGAGATTCTCGATCGCGTTGGTCACGGAGTCGATGGTGCCCAGTTGAAGCCAGGCCACCGTGAGGGTGCGGTAGTGGGCGACGTGGGCCGCCAGACCGAGGGCGTCCTGCAGCGACCGGATGGCCTCGAGGTCGTCCCCCTGGAGATGGGCCACGTAGGCGGCGGTGACGATGCAGTCGCTGAGATCGTGGAAGTTGGAGAAGGGAGCGGCGCGGATCAGGGATGGGCCGGGGAACCCCCAATCCACATCGGGGAGTGCTCCGGCCTGACGGACCCACGAACGGGCTGCGGTGGTAGCAGCCATGAGCTGATTGAGTTCTGAGAGATGCTGGGGGACATCGGCCTTGTATCGGCCCAGGGACTTGAGGAGTCGGGTTTGGCCCTGGTTGAGTACCCATGCCTGCGTTGCCTTGACCAGCAGTGGAGCCGCGTTTTGATCCTCGGGCACGGGCGGCAGGAGGAAGTCCTCTGGGAAGAGCGGCTCGTCGGCGGCTTTGATGCGGGCGACTTCGGTCTCGTAGATGTGCCAAGCCTTGGCACTCCACCACCAGCGGGCGGCGGCCACAGCGAGGACGATCAAGCCGGCGGCGATGGTAATACGTCGGAGCCACCAGAACCGCGTGGGGATGGGTTTGACGAGGGTGCTGGCGTGGACGGGGGGTTGGGAGGACATGGTTTCAGCTTACCGTTTGGCACGGCAGCTGGACAGTGTCTGACGAAGCCGATTCCCTTCCAGGGTATCTCAGTAGCCCAGGGACTTCAGGTGCGAGTCGAAGTCGGGTGGCACGGGGGCGATCGGTTTGTCGGCATCGTGGGCGGCGTAGCGGAGCATGTTGCGTAGCAGGCGTTCGGCGGTGGGATCCTGGCCAAGGGCCTGGCGGACGCGGAGGGCGTTCAGGATGAAGCGGCCCTGGCCGAGCTTGTAGACCGTCAGCATCAGTTCGGCGCAGTTGTAGCCCATTCCGGTTCGGAAGGCGCCGGCCACGGCCTCGTCGGGCGTGTCCTGACCGGTGTATCTGAGGTCAGGAATGATCTCGCGGTAGAAGACGTAGTCCATCAGGCCGGTTGGCAGGCCGTCGAAGATGGGGTGCCGCTTAGCCCACTCGTCGCGGATGTAGACCTGAGGGAAGCGGTACTCGCTGACCAAGCCCATTGAGCCCTTGTTAGCCAAGGGGAGCCAGCCGAGCGGATTGCCTTTCTTCTCAAACACGTCCAGGGCCAGGAACACGGCCGTAGAGCCGGCGGCTATTCTCTCGACCAGTTCGCGCCATGCCTGGGCATCGCCGGCGCCGGCGGGCACCGCGGGCACGAGGATGACTTCTCGCCTGGCCGGTTTGCCGGGGGCAAACGGATGCGTCTCGATGCCGTGGTTTCTGAGCCATTGGGCGAGTTCCCGGTCCTCACCCCAGCGCGTGATGACGGTTTTGACGGTAGGCATATCGTGCGGATCGGTGACGTAGAACTCGACGGACTCGCCGGTGGCCGGGCCGCCCTTCAGGAGTCTCGCGACGAACCGGCACTTGCCCGACGGAGCGTCCACGGGCAATTCCTCGGAGAATACCGGGATTGCATAGGGTGGTTCGACGTTGCCGGTCTTCGCGGGAATGTTGACGGTGATGTTGCGTTCGATGAGGCGCTCCTCACCGGGGCCCAGCACCTGGAGCAGGGCTGGGTAGTTGCCCGGCTGGAGCACGTCTTCGCTGGAGAGGACGGCCTCGAACTTCACCGTGTCCCCGCGATAGACACTGACGGGTTCGGTGAAAAGGCACCAGCGCAGGGGGGCGAAGACGTCGCACATGGCGTCGAAGGTTCCGAGTTTATGTTCGCGGAAGGCGGTGATCACGCCCTCGGAGTAGGCCTCGGCGGTGTCATGGGTGCCGGTCAGGTTGTAGCCGACGATGGCCGGATTGGACCGCAGGGCGTTGATGCCCATGGTGCGGAGGCCAGCCATCCTGGCGAGGCACTTGTCGAAGAAATCTTCCGGGCTCGGGAATGCCTCTCCGAGTTTCCACCGATTCCAGTCGGCCATGAACCTGGCGAGCATTTCCTGGTAGCTCTTCGCCCCGGGGTAGGATTCCTCGCCCAGAGCCTCGTAATGGCGGAGCATTCTCGGGAAATGCGTCCCGCTGCCCATGCCGTATTCGGCGAGCAGGAGGGGGCGGTCGATGTAGGCTACGGTTCGGAGTCGCTCGATCTCGAGTCTCCGGTGCGGTGATCTCGGATAGGTGTGCAGGTCGCCCAACACGTTTTCCCACTCGCTGGAGCCGGGGTTGCTGATGCCTCCGATGTTGGGAGCGTTGAGGATCTCGCAGTTGGGATAGGCGGCGAAGGTCGTGGTGTCGGGCGACTGCCCGGGTGCGAGTGAGCCGTAGCACCAGGGGCCGTTGGGGTTGTGGGCGTTTGAGAAATCGGCGGCCAGGTCGAATCGGGCACCGCTGGACGACTGGATGGTTGCGTGGACTTCGGTGGTATCGGTCCAAGGTGCGAGCCCAGCCGCATCGGGGGCATAGCCTCCACCCCAGCCCACGATGAAGTCGAGGGTATCGCCGGCGGCGAGGTTGAGAGTGGCGGAGTGATTGCATTGGTCGCCCCAGCCACGGATATTGATGAAACCCGCATAGATTGGTTTGCCCGCGTGGAGCACGTGGACGTCGGTCGTTGAGAAGCTTCCCGTTCCTCTGAATTGGGCGGAGACGGTGTAATCGCCAGCCGCGGGCGCGGTCCAGCGGGCGACGCTGTACTCACCTTTGGTGCCGGGATTCAATGACACGGACTTAGCCGGCCAGAGCGGAACGTGATAGATGGCGTAGGGTTTGGAGTTGAAGAGGACGTTAGGTTGAGTCTCTTTGGCGGGCTTCCAGAGCTCCAGGCCGTTGAGGTAGGCGGATACGGCGTCGAAGCGCCCGCTGCCCAGCATCACCACGCGGGTTTCATCAAGAGCTCGCAGGAGGGGCAGGGCCTTCACCGCCTGGCGGAAGACGGGACCCTCGCCGGTTTCGTTCAGGAGTCCCCAGATCACGATGGCGGGATGGTTCCGATCGCGGCGGGCCATAGAAGCGACCTGCCGGTCAAAGCGTTCGGCCATGTTTGGGGAATCATAGAACATCCACGAGCTCGGGTTTTCCTCGTAGACCAGGAGGCCGATCTCGTCGGCCATATGGAGCTGGTTGCGCAGGGCGACCCGGCCGATGAACCGGACCATATTGAATCCCATGGCTTTGCAGCTGACCAGTTCGCTGCGTAGCACGCCCGGATCGCGCGGGAGGCAGTGTCCGACCGGCGCTTCGGCGGCCGTGTGCGAGGAGCGAAGGAAGATTCGCCGGCCGTTGAGGCGGAAGAAGCCGTTGTCGAACCTGAAATCCCTGAAGCCGCAGCGGGTGGAGGACTCGTTGAAGATGGGGGAGTCGGGCGTTGTCACTCGGACGGTAACGCGGTAGAGGATGGGATCGTTGAGATCCCACAGTCGCGGGTTGGGGACCTGGAGTTCGCCTTCGATCAGGGTGTCACCGGAGGGCGTTTCACGGGAGATCGTGATGGCGTCAAGCGTTTCACCGCTGGTGGCGGGGGAAACAGTGAACTCGATGTTGCACTTACGGGTGTTTGTTGTGGCGTTGCGGAGGTTGACCTGGGCGCGGATTCTGCCGGTTTTGGGATCGGCCCGGACGAAGAGATCCTCGACGCGGACTGCCGGCGTCAGCAGCAACTCGACGCTGTCCATGATTCCGCCGGTCTGGGTGAAGGCTGCGCCGCCATGCGGTGTCTGACGAAATGTGAAGCCCTCGATTGGCGTGTCGCCGGGGAGGAGGACGCGCACGGCGAGGCGATTGTCTGATCCGGGCTTGACCACGGCCGTCACGTCGAAGATGAATGGAATCATGGCTCCCTCGTGCGAGCCGACGTGGGTTCCGTTGACCCAGACGTCGGCCAGGTAGTCCACATCCCAGAAGCGAAGCAGGTAGCGGCCATCGGGGCATGGATTGGCTGGCATCTCGAGACTGCGCCAGTACCAGAAGACGCCGCAGTAGCCCGGGAACGTATCGCCGATGAACCAGGGGATCCTCGCGGGCTTAGCTTCGGGGCGAGGCTGCTGCCACCACTTCTCGGCGACGCCGACATTCGTCGGATCGATGGCAAGTTGCCAGCCGTCGCCGTCGAGCGAGATGACCTGACTGGCGATCGACGTTGTACCGAAAGCGGAGGCGGTCAGTACGAGCCACAAAGCGATGGTTGTTGAGGGCCGCACAAGAAGGTCCTTTCGTTGAGACTAAAGTCGGCAGTGGTTCATTCCGGCGAGGTCCCGGTCAAAGGTGGTTGAAGAGCAGGCGTCACAATGACCTTCATTTTCTGCGTGATCGGTTTCCCGTCGGCCTCGCATCGTGCGGTGACGATGTGGATACCAGCGGGGGTGAAGCGATGAGACAACTCTGCGTAGGACGGGTAGTTTGTCACCTTGGTGCCGTCGTCGAACTCGATGGTGATTGGGCCGCTATCGCCGCCCTGGAACCAGAGTCGGAAGGTGACCGGCTGGTTCGGGCGGATGTTCTCGGTGGGCGAACAGGTCATGAATAGGTGGGGCATGCCTTTTTCAGGGTTGAGCTTCGAGTAAACCTTGATCTGGCAGAAGTCTACGTCTTCGTTGCCCTGGCTGTCCTTAACCCAAAGTGCGGCGACATGGGCGCCGGGCTTGTCGAACACCTTTTCCACTTTGGATTGTCTGACCGTCTGTCCGTCGGGAAAGGCCCATTGCCATTCGACGATTCTGGCGCCGCCCCAGGCCAAGGAGCACGAGCCATCAAGGGTGACTTTCTCGCCGGCCATGGCGATCTGATGCGGCCGGGCCACGGCGAAGAGTCCCTTCGGATGGCGGGCCTGGTAGGCGGTAATCAGCCATGGATAGAGGTTGAGTCCACGGTTGGGTCTGTCGGCGGCGATGTGGCTGCGGGCCTCGTAGGATCCCACATGCAGGTGGGCGAAGTTGCCGGACGGCCCGGTCCGGCCGAGCAGTCCGATCTTCTGGCCCTGCCGGACCGACGCGTTCAACACGATGTCCGGCTCGACCGAGCTGAGATGGGCGTATTCCCAGAACAGGCCGTCGGGATGTCGGACGACAACGGAGCAGAGGTCCTCGCGGCTGGGCCAAAACAAGACGATCTGGCCGTCGGTGGCGCTGATCACCTCGTCGCGACCTTCGAAGCCGGCGGTATCGAAGCCGTAGTCGTGGTAGAAATGGTTGCCGCCGGGGTCGTCGTCGCCGAGGCCGAGGTGTACGGGTTCATTGTAGCATTGGGTGCCGTGGGAGAACAGGTGATGGTGGCGAAGCGGGTAGCGAAAGTGTCTGGTGTTGACGATGGGATCGGCGGCGTCCCAGATTGAAAGCCGGGCGGTCTTGGCGGTATTGCCCCAGCCGCTCGTGGAATCCACTTGAACGCGGAGGCCGGCGACTTCGGTTGGCATGACGTAGGGCATGCAGACCAAGTCGAGCGGCCGGCCGTCGATCTCGGCGCGGACTTCGGCTCGGCGCATCAGGTTGACCACGCTGTCGCGGTGTTCCCGGATGGCGAGAATACGGAGGGTTCGCTCGGCGCCGCTCCTGAGCTTGAAGGTGAAGGGTTCGTTGAGGTCGAGTTCGACGATCTGTTGCGAGGAATACGGTCGGATGAGCTGGTTGAGATCGATGCCCGATTCCTCGGCGTAAAGCGGGGCGGCGGCCGTGGTGATCAGCGACAGGGTCGACAGCAAGGTATGGCATGTTGGGTGCATGGCTCCTCCTCTCACGGGTTTTCGGCCTGGTATGGCGTCAGGGTCCGGTCTTGATGAGCCCGCTGACGACGCGATGGGCCTCCTCCGCGGCGAGCACGTTCTTTTCAACCAGGAGTCTGGCGGCCGCGGAGGCCACTGCAGTCCTGTCGCGGGCGTTGCGGTTGGCCCAGTCTGAGAGTGAGGCCATCTGGTCGCCGCGGACGAAGTTCCATGCAAAGCCTTGTTTCTTGTCCCGGTCGAAGACGTAGTGATGCGTTTTCCACCAGCCGACGAGGGCGGCCGTTCCGTCGGCCACGCGGCGGGCGCAGTCGTGGTCGTCGCGGGCCGGTCCGTTGATGGCGGTCAGCAGGCCGATTCGGGCGGTTGTGTGGGCCGCGAGGATGTCGAGGTAACGTTGGGGTCCGCCGGGAATGCAGCGGGCTGCATCGCCGGTCAGGGTGGTGCCGCGGAGGCGATCCGGGAGGTCCCTGGGCAGGCGATCGAGAGGCAGGGTGAGGGACTGCCATGCGGGGAGCAGGAGGTCGGCGGGGCCGCCGAGGAGCTGGGCGAAATCGCGGAGCACTTCTTCATCGCCGCGATCCAGGTAAGCCGGGTCCCAGGCGCCGCGGGCGAAGAGGTAGACATTGGGGAGGACCATGATCGGTTGTTGGGCGTTGCCCATGACGCCGGCGGCTTTGGATGCCAGATGCATCTCCTCCTTGAGGATTCGGCGTATGGCGTCGAACTGAAGTGTGGCGGCCGGAGGCGAAGGTTCGAATTCGATGGCTTCGTAGCAGAGGATCATGGAGCGGTCGATGAGATCGAGTTGTTCGGCGAGGGCGACGTTGACCCGGCCATTGCCCCAGCCCTGGCCGTGGCTGCGGCCGGGGATGATTTGCCAGGGTTCGGGCAGACGCTGTTTAAGGAGGGTCATGGCGGCCTTGGAGAATGGGGTGAGATCGCCCTGCCAGAGCGGGAGCTTCCTTCCCCATCCGGCCCAGATCCAGGGGATCACCATCTGGTGAGGCGGATCGATGCCCCAGGCGTCCAGTGTCTGGCGGTCTGCCTGGAAGATGCGAAGGAAGTCTTCGGGGCTGGCGTCTGGGTAACCGCCGGGGTCGCCGTCAATGGTCACATAGGCGTCTGCGTTATTGACGACGCGGAGCATGGACCGGCGATGGGCCAGGAACAGATCGGCCTCGCCGGGTTTGTTCAGGTGGACGGTCTGGTAGGTTCGGAAGGGATTGCGGTCGGCGAAGGGTTGAGTGGCGATCTCGGAAGGCGAGGTGAGATTCGGCGTCAAGACCAGCCAGCAGCGGAGCCCGCTGGTGCGGGCGTCGGCAATGACGTCGCGGACGATGCCGAGCGAGGCCGCGTCCTGGGCGCTGATCGGGGTGGGGATGGCCTCGATCTGCGGCCAGTACATGACGATGTCGAAGCCCAGGCGGCGCAGCAGTTCGAACATGCTGCTGAAGTCGGCTCGCGACCAGGCGTGGGGTGCGAAAGGGTGATCGAAGGCCCATCCGCAATGCAGATAGAAGCCACGGTGTTTGAATGCCGGCCGGCCGGGGAATGGGGCGGGCACGGTGGGCGATGTAGCCTGTGGGGAGAGAAGCTCGACGGGCGGGCGTATGGGCTTGACTTGGGCTGACGAGGTGGTGGGACGAACGGCCCCCACTCCGAGGAGCATGGTCAACAGGGACACGGGAATCCGGGTCTTGAGCATGGCCAGTCTCTCCACTTATTGAACCGGTCGATACACGAAAAGTGCGGCTGCAGGACGATCGCCCAGGTTCACGCGTAGGCCTTCGCCCATCAGCTTAGCGCCGGCCGACCTTTGCGTGCTGCCGGTATCGAGGTTCTCCACGATGTAATCTGTCCCGGGGGCGAGTCCGTTCAACTGGAACGTCCGTGCGTCATCGTTGGCCTGAGCGCGCCGGAAGGCCTGCACGACGCCTTCGCCCTGGTCGGGCCGGTGATACTGCCAAGCCATCCACTCGCTGCCCGAGGCGCTGTAGGGGGTCAGCGGGTAATAATCGCCGTTGAGGATGTGGACGCGGAGACTGCACCACTGATCGAGCAGCTTACGGTGAAGATCGTAGTTGGCCTTCGGGGTGAGGTCCCAGCAGGAAGTGAAGCTGGGCCCCATCTGGCTACGGAAGATGTAGGGCAGGTCCTTGGGGTCGGAGTGCATGATGCCGGTGCCCCAGAAGGGAATCCAGTCGGCAAGTCCGTAGGTCTGGCACTGCTGGCCGACGGGCTCACCCCAGGTATCGCTGCGTAGCAGGGGCACAGACCGGCGCAGCGTCTCCACGTCGTTCCGCCGGCCCCCGGAGGCGCAATTGTCGATAGGCATTTGCGGGTGCCGCCGGATGAGCTCGTCGTAGTAGGCGAGGAATCCGGTGACGTACTTGATCTCGGTGACGCCCTGACGGTCGGGTGGGTCGTTGGCCCGCCAGAAGATCAACGGCTCGATGTTGAAGTCATGGCGGTAGTAGTCGATCCCCTGCTCGCGGAGGACTCGGTCGGTGTTGTCCGTGACCCACTTGAGGGCCTCGGGATTCCCCAGATTAAGGACGGTACGGTTCTTGAGGGGCATGCCCTGGTTGATCTCGGCCTCGTGGCCGGGGGGGGCTTTGAGCAGCCATTCGGGATGATTTTCGACGATCCAGTTACCCGGGCCGGGGTAGTAGTGTTCCGGCTCGAACCAGGCGATCAGCTTGATGTGGTTCTGATGGAGGTAGTTGCTCAGCGACTTGAGCCCCCTGGGGAACCTGACCGGATCGGGGTCATAGAGAGCGTTAAAGACATAGGTTTTGTCATCCAGTGCGAACCAGGACAGGTCGCACCACCAGTAGTCGTAGGCGATGTTCTCTTCCTGGTAGCGTTGGATCCAGGCTCGCTGGTTCTCTTCGGTGATGCCGAAGTAGCCGAACTGGTTGGCGTTGCAGACGTTGAGCTGAGGCGGCAGCCGCTTGCCGCCGGGTCGTGGTGAGTTGTGGGTGTTCATCCAGCGGCGCCAGAGGTTCTGGGCGCGTCGATGGTCGCTCTTCCAGGGTTCCAGGACAACGAGTGGCGAGCGCAGCTCCTCGCCGGGCAGGAGCTTGAAGCGAGTGATTTCCTGGCCGGCGGTCACGTGCAGCGATTCAGCGTCGTCGCGAATGAAGGAAGCGGACCACTGGCCAGGCCAGCCGATGGCGATGACCCATCCCCCTTCTGGTGATTGGACGTTGAAGTAGGGAAACTCGGTGCTGCACGGCCGGCCGCCGTTGGGGGCGAAGCGTTTGGCCTGCCCGGGGGCGAGGGTGATTGGATCCGGCTTGTAGATATCCGCCCCGCCGTCACCGACGGTGCGATGTACGATGAACTCTCCTGCCGATGCTCGCTTGATGGTCAGGTCCAGGGCCATGACTTCCGAGATCAGGGGCGTGTCGTCCTGGCCGGCGTTCTCGAAGTACAATGTCCACTCGATCATTGGCAAATCGGCGTAATCGACGACGACACACCGGACGCTGAGGTTGGTCTTGGGGTCGGTCCAGGTCAGGGTTTGCTGTGTTCGGGCATTGTCGAGTGTGCGGGTTTCGGCCTTCTTTGGCCACGCGGCCAGCAACTCCGCGGATGGCTGCCCGCCGTAGTTGAAGGAGAACGGCAGCCGGGGTGCCGAGGCCGAGAAGTACTGGTTGATCCATTGGCTCTTCGGCCGCATTTCGTCGGAGGTGGCGGGCTGGGGTGTCTGGCCGAGGGTGGTCCCGAACGCCGCCGCGACCCACAGAGGGAGACACACAGCGATCGCTTTTCGAGTCAGCGGATTCGTCATTCGCGTCATTTCTGGTCCTTTCGAGTCACGCATGGTCCACTGCAACGGTTCGGAAAGCAACTTGGGTTCGCGTTGCCGGCTACTGGCGCCGGAATCGCAGGACTTCGGATTCACCGCGGCCGAGGGGAATCGTCAGGCCGGCCAGTAATTCCCGGCCGGCGAGGTTACGCACGTGACTGCCGTCCGTGTGGCTGAGCTTGTACTTCATGTCCGGCTCGATGCCGCAGAGCCGCACCTCCACCGACGCGTAGGCTGATTCTTGCGGCCGCAAGATCACGAGGAAGCCTTCACCGGTCGTCGGATCGTTGAACTGCCATCCGACCCACTGGGCGAGGTCGAAGGTCTGGGGGAGGAGCGGGTAGTAATCTCTGTTGAGCAGATGGCGCACGGTCTTGTAGGCGGTGATGGCCTGACGCACGCGATCGCGGGCTGGGGGGTCCAATCGAGTCCAATCACAGGCGAAGCCCAAGGGACCGGCGAAGAGGCTGTGCAACTCGAAGCAATTCGCCGAAGATGAGGCTGGGAGATTGGTGTTCAGCAGGACGCCGGGCAGGAATCGGTTGCCGCCTGTCTCTTGCGAGCGGGCCGCGGTCAAGTTGCCCGTTTCATCGCTTTTCCAGTAGGTGTGGGCGCGGCGCATCGTCTCGAGGTCGATCCGCCGGCCGCCGCTGGAACAGCTCTCGATGAGCAGATCGGGGTACTTGCCGCGGAGGCGATCGAACAGCTCGTACTCGCCTTCCAGGTAACGAATCTGGGTGAGGCCCCGCGTTTCAGGCTGGTCGGTGCGGTCCCAGCCGGCGAGCGGATCGAAGTTGTAGTCATAGCGGATCCATTGGACGTGTCCTTCGTCGATGAATCCGCACATCATGTGAAAGAGCCACTGGCGGGCTTCGGTGATTTCCATCTTGACGCGGTTGCCATCGACCCAGTCGGGATGTTCGCGGCAGAGCCGGGTGCCGGGCTCGGCACGGGCGGGTTCGAACCATAGCCCCAGCTTCATCCCCTTATCGGCGACGTACTTGCCGATCGGGGCCAGGCCGTTGGGGAACTTGGCTCGATCCAGGATCCAGTTACCGACGCCGCCGGGAAAACCGCCTTCGAACCAGCCCGAGTCGATGCAGAAGTACTCCAGTCCGAGGTCTGCGGCGGCATCGGCCTGGCGCTTGAGCATATCCTCACTGACGGCGTTTTCGAAGGTGAACCAGTGATTCCACGAGACCGGCGGCAGCGGCTTCTTGTCCCCCAACAGGGCGACGTAGCGGTCGTAGAGAATGCGTCGCAAGGCGTTGGAGCCGGTCGGCGGATCGCCTCGATAGAGACCCAAGAGCACACTTGGCGAGAAGATCTTCTCGCCGGGCGGCAGAGCCAGACTCATGTTCGGCATTTCGATCGTGACTCTCGTGCCATGGGCTGCATCGGGGCGGAAATCTGCCTGCCACTGTCCCGACCAGCCAATGCCGACGAAGAGGCCGGTCTGGGCGAGGCCATGGTGAAGCTGAAAGAAGGGAAGGTCCTTAGCGGAGGATCGGCCGCCTGCGGCCGACAGGGTGACAGGCGACGCGAGGTTCGACTCTGAAATCAGGAACGCCGGGGCCTCGCCGAGAGGCACGAAAGGGCCCGTCAGGCCCCCGGTGCTATGGATCAGTTGGAAGGAGCGGGCTTCGGAGAGCTGCAGATCGAGGGCGTAGACGCTCGTCAGCGGTTTGGCCGGTGTTTTGCCGCGGTTCTCGAAGAACCAGCGGAAATCCAAAGCATGGTGGTCCTTGAACACCTCGGCGTGCCAGGTAGCCGCCAGGCCGGTCGGCGATTCCAGCCAGGTGATCTCGTGAATACGGCTGTGCTGTGTTTCCACCGGCGGCTTGGTCGTTCGCGCCCAGTCCTTGAGCAGGACTCGCGAGGACTGGCCGCCGTAAGAAAACGACGCGGGGGGAGCGTTGGCACGAAGGGCTCTTACGAGGGCAACGGCGGCACTGAGCTGAAGGGTTTTGCCGCTCGCGTCGATCAGACGGGCATCGCCCCAATCGCTCTGGTCGTAGGAGATCCCATCGCCGGCGTCGGTTACGATCAGCTCCAGTTGCCGGACGTCAGCAATAGACACCTGAATGTGCTGGGGTGGCTGGCCGTAGCGGCAGACGGGTGTTCGAGCCAGCTCGCGGTTGTCACCCTTGACCACGAACACGGCGCTGGCCTTGTCGCGCCCGCGCGAGGTGTCGTCGTTGTGGTCGATGCCCACGTCGGCGGCGAATGTCTCCATCGGCGATTCGATCTGGAAAACGACGCGACCGTTGGCATGAGTCCCGAGGCCGTCCTTGTAAGTTTTTTCACCGATCCGCAGCGGCGTACGTGTGTGGCAGGAGGCAGCCACCGTCAATGTGCCGTAGTCCTGAACGGCACTGACCATCCACACAGGCAGCGGCAAGTCGGACTGCTCCGACGGCAAGCCGATGCTCGACAGGAAGTGGTTGAAGTCGCCTGATTCATCGGCCAAGGCCAGGGCGTGATGTCCTGCAAGACACGCCAAGGAGACGGCGATCACACGAGTCATCATATGCGGCTCCCTTTCGAAAGCTTGACAATCACCGACGCCCGCGCAGCTTCAGCAGCAGGTGTCCTCTGGTCGGGATTGACGCCTTCACGATCACCTCGTCGCCATCGTGCTGAGCCGGGGCACCTTCGACGTCGATGGGGCCGGCGGGCAGGCCGACCTGGTTAGGCCGGAATCGGATGCTGCGATCCACCGGTTTGTCGTCGAGATTGAAGGCATTGACGACCGCTTCGCCGAGATCGGGCAGGGTGTGGACGTGGATCATCTCGTCGAGGCCGTAGAAGACGCCCTGGGTATAGAACCGCTTGAGAGTCTTATATACCTGCATAGCCTTTTTCTGGGCTTCCCAGACCGGGCCGCCGGCCTTACCGCCGACGCCAAGGTGGCGGCAAGTACTGGCGAACCACCAGAGGACCAAGGCGTTCTCGTTGTCGGGCTTGAGGCTGACGTGGAGGTAGAGCGGGATGCTGTAGGCCAGGTTGTAGTAATACAGGCTAACGGCCCGACGCGAGAGGAGATCGTCCATCGAGTTCCACATGAACTCGTGACCCCAGAGGCAGTCGAAGGAGTGGGGCTGGGCATAGCCGTAGTACGAAGGCGTGTAGTGGATTCCGCTCGGGCCGGTGATGAAGTCGTGCATTTCGATGAGCACGTTGGGGTACTTGGTTTTAACTCGCCGGGTGAGTTCGAGGAGGGCCCGGGCGTGGTCTTCGCGGGTCGAGGGGATCTGGTGGCCGTGGGTCTTGTCGTAACAGGGGCCGGAGAACTGGTTGCTGTCGAACATGAGGAAGGCGGCGCCGTTTCTGCAGACTTCGAGCAAGCGCTGCTCCTTGGTGTCCAGGAAGGCCGGTGAGGAGAGGCAGAGCAGGAAATTGGCGGGCTTGCCGTCCTTGTCGACGACCCGGGCATTGGGGGGACACACGTTGGGGTCGCCGTAGGTTGGCGGCACGCCGGCGAGCGAGCACCACAGGGAGACCGCTTTCAGGCCGTAGTCCTCGCGGATCATTCTGACGAATGAGGCCATTGGCCCAAGGCGATCCGTGTCCCAGATCTGTTCGCTGGACCCGACATCCCAGCCGGGATCGAGGTAGAGCGACTCGCAGCCCAACTCCTTGGCTTTGGCCGCCTCGCCTTTCATCAGATCGAGGCTGTAGAACTCGGCGAGGAGCTTCTTGGTCTGCTGCTTGAACTCCGGTCCGAAGACCTCGGCCGGGGGGTGGTTCTTTAGTCGCTGCTCACAGAGCTCACAGGCCTTGAAGTAGTACTGGTTGTCGTAGAGCTCGTTCCAGTGGATGGGCGGGTTGTAGTCACGGGGTGTACGGCAGCCCTTGGCTTCGAGGTACCCGCGATAGGCGTAGAAGGCCTGCTGCCAGTCACCGATGACGGCCTGGAGTCGGGTTTCGCCGAAGCGGTAGGACTTGCCCGGTTCGAGGCGGGCGGCGGGTTCGGGATGTCCGTGTTTCCACCGGCCGGCGCCGCCGAATCGCAGGATGGTGTCGGTGCCGCGTTTTTCTGGTTCCATCAACGACCATTCCATGGAATGGGGGTTGTACTTAGCAAGGAGGAAGCTGGCCGAGCCGTGGCTCCATACCCAGCCTTCGGCGCCCCAGATGGGCGTGGGCGTTGGTGGTTCGGCCCAGCCGCCGTAGGTGATGCCGTGCTCGGCCACCTCGCGCAAGGGGAACTCCTGCATCTGGCCGTTGGTTTCGCGTCGATAGGGGATGGGGCAGAAGCGGATCTCGACGTCGGGCGACCAGGTTTCGCCTGCGCGGAGGAGTTTGGCGAAGCCGCACTTGAAGTCGGCGGTGGCCAGGGGGTTGTCGGTGGCATTGGTGACAGTGAGGTTCTCGAGGATCACGCCCGGCTGGTTAGCGGGTGCGGTGAAGGCCTGCTCGATCTGGAGTGGGCCGAGTTGGCCCTTGAGAGTGACAGACTGGCTGCCGTCGTCGGATCTTGCGATGTCGGGGCTGCCGATCAGGATGGGGAACGCACCGCCGGGCCAGGAATAGTCCCGGTCGGCATAGACGATGCCGTTTTGCACGTTGCGGAGCGAACGCGGGTTGAGGCCGGGCCTAGTTTCGACGGTCAGCTGCAATGGGTCGTTGGTGAGCACCGCTCGTCCTTGACCGGCATCCCAGGTGACGGTCGGTTCGGCGAGAGCCGGCGTGGTCGACGTGAACACCAGCAGCAGCACGGCCCGGCAGCAGATCCATGAAGGCGTCATTGTCTCTCCTCCTATCGCAGTTGAGGCCACGGGTAATCCCACAACGCCGTCGTGGGCCTCATGGCTGGCGACGATAGGTGAACAGCAGCGCGGTCTGCGGGTTCGCCGCGGTCACTTTCAGTCCGGTTTCGAGCAGCTCCTGGCCCTTGATCGCGCGCGGTTCGGCGCCGTCGATATCCTGGAACACGTAGCGGGCCTCAGGATCGAGTCCACGGAGCTTAAGGGCGATGGACGAATCCGGGCATGTTTTCCTGCGGAAGGCATGCACGACGCCCTCGCCGGCGTCGGGCAGGTCGAACTGGTACGCGGCCCACGCGTTGGCGTCCTTGCTGTAGGGCATCAGTGGCCAGTAGTCGCCGAGGTAGCACTTCTGGACCTGTTTGACCTGCCTGCGGATCTTGCGGGTCAGATCGTAATCCCAATCTGGTTTCCGGGTATCGATGCCGATGCCGACGATCGGCCCCATCATGACGCTGCGAGCCCAATACAGATCGATGTGCTCGAATCCGGAGCCGTGATAGGGCATCCAGAGACTGATGCCGTGGATGTGGTTCTGCTGGCTGAGCACGTCATAGTTGGGATCTTTGGGGTTGCCGGCGTAATCGCTTCGCAGGATCGGCACGGCCCGGCGAAGCGTTTCGAGATCGTTGCGCCGGCCTCCGGACGCGCACGAGTCGATCCACAGTTTCGGATGCCGCTTGATCAACTCGTCCCAGAAGGCCAGATAACCTTCGACGTGCCGGATTTCCTCGATGCCCTGCCGATCCTCGGCGTCGGCGGCTCGCCAGTACAGCAGCGGGTCGATATTGAAGTCCTGCCGGTAGAAGTCGATGCCCTCGGAGGTGAGGAGTTGATCGACGCGATCGGTGATCCACAGGCGGAAGTACGGATCGCCGATCTTCATCAGTCCCCCGCCGGGGCCGCCGTAACACCATCCCGGGTGGTTCTGAGTCAGCCAGGTACCGGCGGCCGCCCTTTCGGGCTCGAACCAGACGATCTGTTTGACGCCGTGGGCATGATGCCAGTCGCTGGCCTGCCGGAGGCCCTTGGGCCAACGGGTCCTGTCGACTTCCCAGGTACCCACGTTCCACCAGCCGTCGCCACAGGGATACCAGCCGGCGTCCTGGTTCCAGTAGTCAGGAAGGAGGTCTTCCCTGGCGTAGCTCTCGAAGAACTGCAGTTCGGTGGCGGCGTCGGTCTTGAGGCCGGGATAGGAGTTGCCCGTGCAGCCGTAGATGAATGGCTGGAGTACCTTGCCGTCGTGCCGGGGCACGTTGCATTCCATCATCCATGACCGCCAGACGTTCTGCGATCGGATCCAATCGCCCTTGTAGAACTGCAGGACGGCCATCGGGCTACGGACTTCCTCGCCGGGGTGCAAGCGGAAGGAGGTCGCCTCCTGGCCGCCGGTGACGCGGAGGCTGTTGCCGTGGTCGCGGGTAAACTGCGCGGCCCACTGGCCGGACCAGCCGATGACCGCGATCACGCCGCTGTTCCTGCCTGTCTCGATATTGAAATAGGGCAGATGCGTATTGGTCGGGCGGCCGCCGGCGGTGTTGACGCGTTGGGCGGCTTTCGGCCCCAGCCGGACTTCGAGCGGCTCGTAGTCGTTGGGCTGACAGGGGCTACCCACGGCGTAGTGCAGCAGGAACTCGCCGTCCTCACCGCGCTCGAAGCGGGAATCGAGCGGGAGGATCCCCTCGATGATCGGCGTGTCGGCCGAGCCGGTGTTCTTGAAGGCAAGCGTCCATTCGACGGTTGGAAAACTGGCGTACTCTGTGATGCTGTGGCGTGCGACCAGACCGGTCTTCGGATCGGTGTAAGAGCGGACGCGGGTGGTTTTCCCGGGATCCGACGTGTCGCGATCTTCCCTGAAGGTCCAGGTGGGCAGCAACTGGTCGGAATGTTGCTGGCCGTAGGTGAAGGAGAAGGGCGGCACGGTACCGAGACGTTCGGCGGTCAGAGCGTCATACAGGGGGAGATCGGCGATGTAGACTTCCTTGCCGTCGGCCAGTGTGACCTTGGGGTCGCCCCAGACGCCTTGGTCGCTGCTGAGACCGTCGCCGGCGCATCCCACCGAGAGGATGAACTCCTGGGCCCCGTCCAGCTCCGCGGTGACGAACTTGCCCGCTTCGCCGCGGTGCATGACCGGAGACGAGACAAGCCGCTTCTCGCCGACGTCGACAGAGAAGATGACGCTACCGCCCTGGGAAGCGGCGTTGGTGAGAATACCGACCACCGCCGCGAAGGATCTAGCCGGTCCGGGCAGACACACTCGCACGCGGCCGGGGGCGTGGCAGAAGAGGCCGTGTTCGAACTTCTGGTCGGCGATCTGCATGGGCAGGGTGGGAAGCTGGTTGCAGAACGTTGGGCCCAGACTGGTCCAGGCGGTCAGGCCGGGCTGGGACCGCTTCGCTGATTCAGGCGCCGGCGACAGTCCAGACGATTGGGCGGGGAGGTGGGCGCGTACCCAAGCGTCGCGCTGGGCCATTTCCTCAACAGTGGGCCGTATTGCCCATGCATGGGAAACAAAGACGCCTGCGACGCAGAGGAGCGTAGCGATTCTCGAGCAACGGGGAGCCAACATATTGAGCCTCCTTCAGGAACTTTTAACCCCCTGGGTCAAGGTCGACGTTGATAGCGGTAGATCAGGGCTGCCGGCTGACTGGAGGCGGTGACCTTGAGGCCATTTTCGAGCAGGTCCATGCCCGGCATCTGTTGGGGTTCGCCGCCGTCGAAGTTGGTGAGATCGTAGCGGGCCTCGGGATCGAGTCCGCGGAGCTTGAGCGTCGTTGATGGTTCCGGGCATGCCTCTCTGCGGAAAGCCTGCACGATCCCTCCGCCGGATTCGGGCCTATCGAATTGCCAGGCGATCCAGGCGGTCTTCTCGAGGCTGTACGCCGTCAGGGGGTAGAAGTCGGCCAGCAGGTACGGCTCGACCTTGCGGAACTCGGCGATCATCTTGTGGAGCAGCGCGTAGTCGAGGTCGGTTTTGCGGGTATCCCACCCGACGCGTGACGCGGGGAAGATACAGCTTCGGAACCAGTATGGATCGCTGGTTCCCTGCCCGGACCCGTGGTACGGAATCCACAGCGAGAGGCCGTAGGTTTGGCACTGCTGGGTAATCGTGTCGCCGTAAGCGTCGCTTCGCAGGAGAGGCACGCTTCGCCGGAGGGTTTCGAGATCGTTGCGCCGGCCGCCGCTTGCGCAGGAATCCAGCCAGAGTCTAGGATGACGACGGAGCAACTCGTCCCAGTAGGCCAGGTAGCCGACGACGTGCTTGATCTCGGTGACGCCCTGGCGGTCCTCGGAATCGTTGCCGCGCCAGAAGCCGAGCGGGTCGATGTTGAAGTCCTGGCGATAGACATCGACGCCTTCGCTGACGATGAGGCTGTCAATGCGTTCGACGACCCACTTCCAGGCCTCGGGTTTGCCGAGATTGACGAGCCCCCCGCCTTTACCGCCGAGCACCCAGTCGGGGTGGTTCTCGGCCATCCAAGTTCCCGCCCAGGCCCGCTCGGGCTCAAACCAGAGCACGAACTGCATGCCGTTGGCCCGGGCATGATCGGAGACTTCCCGTATGCCGTTCGGGAACCGTGTCTTGTCGACCTCCCAAGTGCCGGTGGTTTCGAACCAGTTGCCTTTGCCCGGGTACCAGCCAGCGTCGATGAAGTAGAAATCCAGGTCAATCTTCTCGCGGATGTAGCCGTTCAGTACCGCGAGCTCGCTTGCCGCGTCAGGGTGGAGATCGACGCTCCAGCAGGCGCCGTAGTGTGTCGGGACGGGTTTGTCGTCTGGCCGGGGGATGTTGTGGGCGACCATCCAGTTTCGCCAGAGGTTCTGTCCGCGCATCCAGTCGCCCTGGTAGAATTGGAGGACCACGAGCGGAGAGCGGAGCTGTTCGCCGGGCTGGAGTTTGAAGTGGGTCAGTTCCTGACCCGCGCGGATCCGTAGAGCGGTTTGGCCTTGGCGATCGAACTGAGCGAGCCACTGGCCCGGCCAGCCGACGGCCACCATGAATCCGCCGCCTGGCGTGGCGACATTCCAGAACGGGAACTGGCCGTTGGTAGGCCGGCCGCCGCCTGGAGCCATACGCTTGGTGAAGCCCGGCCCCATGGTCTCGGCGTAGGGTTGGTAGCTGTCGGCCGCACACGTATCGCCCTTGATCGAATGAAGGGTGAATTCGCCGTCGCCGGAGCGAATGAAGCTCGCGTCAAGAGCCTGGATATTCTCCAGGATGGGGGAGTCGGCGGCGCCGGTGTTCTTGAAGGTCAGGACCCACTCGATGATCGGAAAGTCGCGGTACTCGACGGTCCGGCAGGTGAGCACCAGTCCTGTGGCCGCGTCGGTGTAGGTGATGGTGCGTTCGGTCCTGGCGTGGTCGAGTATGGTGGAGCGACGTTCGGCTTTCCAGGACTTGATGCACTCGGCCGCTGGCTTGCCGGCACAGGTGAAGGAGAACGGGGGCTCGGCCGATGGGATCTTCTCTCCATTGCCGAAGTGGGCAACGGCCCACTCGCGAGCGCGGGCGAGTTCGCCAGGGGTCACTTTCACCGCCCAACAGGGCGGCGGTGCAGACACAAGCACTGCAATCGACGCCAGAACCGCTGCTGAACGCGTGTGCATGACCTCATTCCTTTCCGTTGCCTGGGCGCGGGATCCGCCGAAGCAGCCGGCCGAGGCTTCGGCGAACGGTGGCCGTTGCGGTCCCGAGCACCCGGAGATCAGCGCCGGCCGTCCTGATCCGGGGAGGGACAGACATCAGTCATCTTACAACTTATAGCGCCGGAGTCGATGGACGGACGCACCGGCCCGCCGTTTTCTCGGACGCATGCGCAGGAGGAGATCGCCGGTGCCCTGTCGACCGGAAGCGGTAGACAGACACAACTTCATAATAACCAATATGTTAAAGACATCCAGGGCGACGGGGTGTCAGCCGTAGTCTGGTCTTCTTCCCGGGGAGCGTATGGGAGTTGCACACGGGATGGTTACCGCGTCGAGGAGGACGGGGAACGCGGTGTGTGTGGGATGCCACTTGCTAGGGATTGGCGGTGAGTGGCAGCAGGTTCATGACGCAGCCACCTCCTGGATCGAGCCGGACACGAATCGGATGGACGTCTTTCACCCTTCTTGATTCGATCTGAACACCGTGGGCTGCGGTTAGCTCGTCCCGATAGATCGCTGCGTGGTATCGATCGCCGCCCAGAAATCCAAGGGGGATTTCGATCTCCCGTGCCTCCCGATTCGTCATGGCTCCGATCCACCAGCCGCTACCGGATCTGCGGGCTACCACGACATACTCGCCTGGCGCACCGGCCAAGCCTATGGTGTCGTCCCAAGTGGTAGGGATACGGGCCAGTACCGGCGTCAGCGGGTGGCCGCGATAGGCCGACGGGTAGTCTGCGACCATGGGCAGGTGGTTTTGGAATACCACGTAGCTGGCCAGTGTTCGGCAGGGTGTACCCATGATCAGCGGGGCCGCGTTGCGCGGCTTGAAGTTGGCGACCGGCACGGTGCGGAATGAACCCTGGTGGAAATCGAGCGGACCGGCCAACATGCGGGTGAACGGGACCATGACCTCATGCTCAGGAAGCACGCCGACCTTGTCCCACTTGTCGTATTCCAGACTGAGGACCGCCTCGCTGGTGAGCAGGTTGGGGAAGGTACGTTCCAGACCGGTTGGCTTGGACACGCCGTGAAGAGTGACGGTCAACTGGTTCTCGGCTGCCAGTTTGAGCAGATCGTGCAGGAACCGCACCATCTGCTGGTCGTCGCGATCCATGAAATCGACCATGACGCCCTCAATGCCCCACTCACGATAGAGGGGGAAAGCGTGGGTCATGTGATTGCGGGCGGCCATCCAGTGCATCCACAAGCGGATTCGCACGCCCTTGTGCTTGGCGTGGCGCAGGATTTCAGGAATATCGAGTCCATCCACGGCTTTGGTCGGGTCTGCGCCCTGATAACCGATGGGGCCACCGTACCAAGCCAGATCATTCCGGCCATCAAGCGAGTGGCAGGGGATTCCCGCCTCGGCGCAGAAGTCGATGTAGTACTTGGCGGTCGCGGTGTTCAGATCACACTTGAAAGGGAGGTTCTCTTCATAGAAACCGTTCCACCAGGGAAACGTCGTCTTTCCCGATTTGATCCAGGAGGTCTCCTTGATTGCGCAGGGGGCGTTGAGGTTGAGCAGCAGGTCCGACCCGATCAGTTTCTCGGGCTTATCGGCAATCAGGACCACTCGCCAAGGGGAATCGTGGGGCAGGGTGGCCCGCACCGCGACCTTGGGCTCTTCCGGCAACGGAGAAAGGCGACTGACCAGTGCCGCGCCGGTGCCGGACTGCCGGGCCAAGTACATTCCGGCGTAATCGGTGAGATTGGCCTCGGTGACCGCGGCCCATGCGGTTCCCGGCACCTCGACCAAGAGTGGAAGGCCCAGCAGCCAATCGGCGGGCAATTCGGCGACGAGCTTGCGCTGATAGCGCTTCTCGTACGGCGTCGTAAAGCTGTTCAGCGGGAGGGCGAATGCGATCGTGCCCTCTGGGAAGGCGACTCCGGTGCGTTCGCTCGCAACCACGAGGGAGTCGCAGCCTTGCTGGCGTGGGAAACGATAGCGAAGCGCGGCACCCTCGTCGTACGCGCGCACAACGAGTTCCCACTTCCGGACGGGTTCTCTGCGTTCATGCAACGAGATCACCGTCTCGAAACCGTGATCCACAACCCGACTTCGCTTGCCGGGATGCTGGCGGTACTCGGTATCGATGGTTGTCGTCCGCGCGCCTTCGATCACGGAATCCGATCCGAGCCTCGTGCCGTCGGCGAGGTCAATCTGCAATGGAGAGTCGACAATCACCGGACGTTCTTTGAACGTCACCCGATATCGAGGCACCGCCCCACCTTGGCCAGCCGTATGGAGCGAGATTTGCACGTGAACATGGCCACCGGGCGAGGTCACGGTCACAGGTTTGACCGCATCGGCTCTCGCCCTGGCGGACACCATTGCGAAGCCGAGCCCCACAAGAACGAACCCCGAAGAGAGGAAGATACGGTGCATGGATCATTCTCCGCAAACTAACTCTCCGTCGCACAGAAACCGGCCAGGGCCACCCACTGGGCGACCCGGATACACTCCGGGCGAAGCGACAGGTCCCACCGGCCATCCTGCTCAGCACGGGTGAGCTGCCGCTGGTTCAACAGATTTCGCAGGCTCCAGCGGAGGGTCTTGCGGCGATGGTTGAAGCAGCCGTGGACCAGCCGGTTCAGTTCGTTTTGGACCGCCGGGGAGATGGGCGCATCCGAATGACGGTCGATCCGCAGCATGGCCGAGTCGACCTCCGGCACCGGCCAGAAGGCCTCGGGGGGGACGTTCGCCACCCGCTCGGTCGTGGCCAAGGCTTGGGTCCTGATACTGACCGGCCCGTAATCCTTGGTGCAGGGGGCGGCCAAGAAGCGGTTGGCGACTTCGGCCTGAACAGTGAAACAGAGGGGCGAGACTGAGAGCTCGTGCAGCAGGAGGTTGATAATCAGGGGTGTGGCGACCTGGTAGGGCAGATTGGCGACCAAGGCGATTCTCCCGCCGAGGATCTGGTGCCTAGCGGCGAGTTCTTTGCCCACGGCCGGTGCGATGCGGTTCTTGCTTTCGAGGACGTCGGTATGGATCAGCGTGAAGCGGTCGCTTGGACCGATCACTTGGCGGCAGACTGCCTGGAGAGTGTTGTCGATTTCGACGGCGACCACATGGCCCGCGAGGGCCACGAGTTCCTGGGTCAGCGAGCCGGTTCCCGGGCCGACCTCGAGCACCACGTCGTCGGAGCGGATGCCGGCCGCTGCGACGAGCTTCCGCATCAGGTTTCCGTCGATCAGGAAGTGCTGGCCGAACCGTTTGAGCGGCCGGATGCCTGCGGTGGTCAGGAGGGCCTGGATCTGATGTTTGGTCTGGGCCACGGGGCCACAGGCTACGGCGGTTTCGATGGAGGGACAAGCGGCTGGCGATTCGGGCAGGGCTCATGGTCGCTCAGGGCGTGCAGCGAACCTCCGGCTCGCGAGAACGGCGGTACTCGCGGGTCAGCGTTGTGTCAGCGAACAGCCGATTGAACAGCGGCATCCGAACCCGGTGGCTGAACAGTCGGCAGAAAAGACAGATGGTTGCGGGTGCGTAAGCCAGCCGGTCACAGATCCGTGGTCGAACCGAGGTCCTTCCAGGTGACGACCGAGGGCTCGTAGACGTTTTTCTTGGCGTTGACCATGGCCATGCGGGCCATGATGCACATCAGGCTGCAGACTCGGCCGGTCTCGACGTTGGCGTTGGGCAGCCGCTTGGCGTCGGTCTTGATGTTGAGCACGAAGTCGGCCAGTTCCTCGGGTGTGCCCCGATCCCAGGCCTTGCCGCTGGCCTCGCCGAGGTCCTTGTTCTTCTCGTCCCGTCCCCAGTATTTACCTGCGTTGAGGTCTACTGCGCCCTTCTCCCCGAACACGGTGAGGATTTCGGCGTCGTACTTACCGGGCAGCAGCCAGAGGTGGGTGTAGGAGAAGAGGGTCCCGTCGGCCCACTGGAAGGTGGTCGAGGAGTGGGTCTCGGAGAAGGAGGGGTTCTTGTCCTTCTGGCTAGAGGCCATAGCGACGCACCGAACTGGGGCGATGTCCTTCATAGCCCAGGCCATGACGTCGGTGTGGTGGCTAGCCTGCTCGATGAATCGGCCGCCGTCGCAGTCCGAGGGGGCCTCCGATGGGTCGCTGGACCAATGCCAGCCGCCCTGCATGAAGGTGACCTTACCTAGGAGGCCGTTGTGGATTTCCTTCATGCACTTGAGGTAGGTTGGATGGCAGCGACGCTGGGTACCGATCTGGTAGAACTTGCCCTTCCCCTTCCAGGCCTTGCGTGCGGCGTGAGTGAGGGCGTCGCAAGCGGGCACGTCCTTGTCCATGGGTTTCTCGGCGAAGCAATGATAGCCGGCCTCGAGGACGGGGATGGCGACCTCGGCGTGCTTGCAGATCTGGGTGATGCACATGACGCCGTCGATCTTTTCTTTCTCGAACATCTTGCGGAAGTCGAGATAGCCGTTGGGGTTGTCGCGTTTCCAGAAAGCCTTGGCCTTTTCCATGCGTTCGGGGATCAGGTCGCAGACGCCGACGACCTTGGCGTCGGGCACGCTGTTCATCATATGGTGCATGAGTCCGCTGCTGCGGCCGCCGCACCCGATCCAGCCGAGCTGGACTTTCTCGTTGGCCGGGAACCCGCGGGCGACTCCGCCGGAGGACAGGGCCGTGATTGTGGCGGCGGCGGCGGAACTGCGAACGAACTGGCGACGTGTGAGCTTGAGAGCCATCGAAGATCTCCTTCTGACGAAAAGGCGAGGACGAGCCAAAACGGACTTCGTACAACGAACGGGCCTATCGTAACCGGGCGGGGCGAGGGCGACAAGCGGTCTGTGGCTTGACGGGCGAGCACCGTGCGGATCTCGTCACCCGTCTCGATGGCGCCGATCCTGAGCGGATTGCCGGTCGGCTTTGGGTTTCATCCAAGAGTTCAAAATATGCGGATCGTCAACTATCGGAAGAGGGGACGGTCACCCCCCGAGTGATTGACGAGAAAGGGGGTGCCCGCACATCAGCTGAACGGACCCAATGCAGAAGAGACTGATGAGCCAAAGGGACGGGTGGTCGCTCTCCCTGCCGGGGGCGGTCACCAGGAGGAGCGGCCGTTTGAAATCCGGGGTACTCCATTCACGGACGATCTGTCAGGGCCGCGACGAGGTAGGCGAGGCCGCAGAGTTCGCTGTCTGAGGGCTCGCCCTGGCCGGCTCGATGGCGAGCGTAAGCCAGGAGTCGGTCGCGGACCTGGGGGCTGTGGCGGGCGAGGCGGCCCCAAGTGAAGGGGGCGTAGGCATAGGTGTTGGTCTTGCCCTTGCCGCTCAAGGTGTCAGAGACGGTGGTTGGGGCGACCATCACCCGAGCCAGAAGAGTCCGGGCGACGCGATCGACGTCGGCTTTCTGGAAGACGATCTTGCGTTCGTAGCAGAGGGTGAGGAAGTCGGCGTTGATGGCCGCGTGGGAGACGTCCTCGAAGGCCGTGCCTGGGCCGTCCAACCCGGGCCAGTAGGCCCACTCGCAGGCCCCGTCGGCGCCGATCCGCAGACGGTTCTTCATGAAGCGGGCCAGCCGGGTTGCGCGTTCGGTGTACTGTTTTTCGCCGGTGAGCTGAGCCAGGCGGATCCAGACCCGGGCCGGGGCGTTCTGCTGGTTGAGGGGCAACGGCTTGTCGAGGAACAGGCCGAAGAGGTAGCTTTCGTCAGGCGCGGGACCTTCGCGGTACTCGTCGTCGTGGACGGCCACGCTTTCGGCGGCGACGCCGGCGAACCGGTCGGCGTCCCCGGCGAATTGTTCGTGCAGGCGGGCTTCGGCCCGCACGGTGACTGCGAAGTGGGCCATCGGCTCGGCGATCATGCCGGTGTGTACCGCCCACGCGTTCCGCCGGCCCTTGCTGTACCTGGTGGAACTCCAGGCCGGCACCACTCGCCTGCGCAGTTCGTCGGTCAGGTTGCGGTGATCGTCACGGGCGGCCACGACGTGATCGCCGAGGCGGGTGAACAGTCCTGCGTACTTGGGGTCGCCGGTGGCCTCGAGCATCTGGGCGAGGGCATTGAGCTGGTAGCTCATCCCCCAGGCGATTCCGCCGGCGTCGTTGTTGGCTGGCCGGGCAACGGCGGCGTCGACTCGCCTGGTGATCCACGCATCGAAACGACTGACAAGCCATTCCCGATCCGCGGAGGGGGTGCTGGCAGGCCGGGTGTGGGCGGTCGCGGGACCCGTCTGGCCGCAGAGCACCGTTGCGGACATGGAAAGGGCGGACACGAATACTGGCTGGAGCAGATTCACGGTATCATCCTTCCTTCAACGATCCTCAGGGTCATGCCCTCATTTCCGTTCGCCAATCGGCGTGGGGATCGACGCCAACTCGCGATCGAGCCATGCGTAGATCTCCTTCAGCGTCTCCGGTGCGATCGCGTGCTTGCCGGGCTTAAGCACGTTGGTCAGCCGCTCACCCTGGTTGTGGAGCCTCCAGCATGCCCGGGCCGCCTCGCCTGCCTGGTACGCACTTACCGACTCGGTGAAGATGTCATCGTTGAGGGTGTTGTGCAGGTAGAGGGCCCGGGGAGCGACGAGTCTGATGACACAGTCCCAATCCCAATGAGGCTGGCGGCCTTGAAGGAAGACGGGGCGGAGCGTTGGCATGTAGCTGAACCAATGATCGCGCGCCCAGCGCAGGGGCTCCTTGTCGGCCTTGAAGGTCGCGAATCCGCAGCTGGCCACGGTTGCTCTGACCTCGGGGCTGAATGCCGCCAGCATCAAGGCTTCTTCTGCCCCAAGCGAATGGCCGATAACGCCGAGGCGTGAGGGATCGACTTGGCGGGTTTCGCGGAGCACCTGCAGCCCCTGCTCGGCGTCGAACAGCATCTTGCCCATGGCCGACTGCGTCCCGTGCCGAAGGTAATGTCCGCGGGTATCGAACGGGCCGTACTTGCCCACGCGTTCGCCGGCGGTGACGGAATCGGGGGACAAGGTGACGTATCCGCGCTCGGCCAGATCCGAGCCGAACGCCAGAGTTGGCGAACCCTCGAGGCCGACCGATTCCCGTTTTCCCTGCTTGACGGTCTGGTGGAAGACGAGCACGGCCGGCTCTGGGTGGGCCGCCTGCCGGGGGATGCACAGATAGGCCCTGATCCGGTCTCTGCCGTCGCCGTCGTACTCGATCAACCGGCGTTCGTACCTGGGGAGTTGCTCAACGGCGAGGGTCTCAAGGTGCAGAGAGGTCTGATTCTCGACAGGCTGTCCGAGCGTTCGCATGATGACGCGCCGGACCAACTCACGTTTCTGTCTCCAGGTTTTGAGGTCGGCGGGGACTGGATGCAAGTCGCCGATAGGAAAGAACCGCTCTTCCAGCCAGCGATAGGCCTGCGATCGCCCGTGGGGCGGGAAGCTATGGGGGCCGTCGAAGGCCTTCCAGGCCAGCTCGTTACCGGCGCCGTACAAGCGATAGGCGGTGACGACATCCTCGAGGACCGCATCGAGGTTGTCGGCGTGGGGGAAGATCGTGTCCTGGGTAGCGTACCACACGAACAGCGGCCGCGGGGCGATGAGGGCGAGGATTTCGGGCCAATCGAAGGGGATGCTGGCCACGTCGGGGAGATAGGTGCCCAGTTGGGGCATGAGAGGGGTCAGGTGGGACCAACGTTCGGGCGTCGGGTCGGCGCGCAGGGTGGTGAAGCCGCAGCTGGCGATGACCAGGGAGATGCGTGGCTCGAACGCCCCGGCGAAGATCGAGCCGTAGGCCCCGTGTGAATGGCCGATGCAACCGATTTGAAGCCGATCCACGCGGTCGAGCGTTTCGAGGTAATCGACCACGCGGGAGACGTCCCAGATCATCTTGCCCATGAACGACCACCGGGGATGACGGCGGTAGAAAGCGAGGCTGTCGTGATAGGGTTGCGTGCCTGGGGGGATGCGTTCGCCGAAGCCGATCGCATCGGGGGCAATGCACACGAAGCCACGGCGAACCAGTTCGAGGCCGAAAGCCAGGTCTGGGCTGCCGCTCATCCCGCACGGCTCCTCCTTGCCCTGGGCGACGGTCTGATGCAGACAGATCATGGCCGGCCGTGGAACGTCGGGAGCATCCTTCGGCAGGAGGAGGTACGCGGGAATCCAGTCATCCTGCTCGCTGTGGATGCGGACGTGTCGGCGCACGTGATCGGGGAGTGTCTCTTCGCTGAGCAGGTCGACCACGGGGGGCTCGGACCGAAGGCTGGTCGATTCGCCCATGATTTGCTGAAGGGTCCGACTGATCTCGGCCCGCTTCTGCTCCCAGGCCTTGATTTCGTCGATGACCATGCTGGTCTGGCCGCGGATTGAAAGCACGGGGACCAGTTCTCTGCTTCCCGCCTGGTTACAGGTGACATCCGGTCTGGTCCAGGTGGTGATCTCCTTCCACTTCTGCCAGTCATGGCCCGGCCAAGCGTGGGCGTTCATGGTCGTCATGAGCACGATGATGTAACAGCGGGAATGGACGGTCATGAGTGATTACCCCCTGTCGGTCGGTCCTCGCGCCGGCATCGGCTGGCGATAGCCACTCTGCGCTGCGATGAGGCAGGCGATGGACTAGCCGCCGGCCGTCGGGTGAATCGGTGCCAGAGGGCGGAGGTCCGGCCTGCAGTCTAACGCGCAGTCGGCTAACGGCCAAACAACCCATGCTCGGGCGGTTACCCGTTGTTTCGGGTGGGCGTTGCTGCTACCGTAGAGGCGCCATGACATTGCGTCATCGCCTGCTGCTGGTTTATCTGATTGTGGTGTTGCTGAGTGCGGCCACCGTGGGGGTGGCCATTTTCGAACTCGAGGCCGCCCGGCGGATCTACGGGGCACTGCAGCCGCTCGGGGACATTGCCCTGGGCGCCCAGAAGCTTCAGTCCGTTCTTCCTCGAGGGGGAGAGCCGCTGACCGACGCCGTCGGCGGTGACTTCGAGAACTTGCTGGCCGGTCAGAACATCAAGCTGAGCGAAGTGGCCGATTACCGCAACGTGGATGACCTCCGGCAGGCTCTGATCACGCTGAGCCTTCGATTCC
Source organism: Phycisphaerae bacterium (assembly GCA_018003015.1). Taxonomy (NCBI): domain Bacteria; kingdom Pseudomonadati; phylum Planctomycetota; class Phycisphaerae; species Phycisphaerae bacterium. Next base: position 259,643 of record JAGNEZ010000001.1, read on the forward strand.
AGAGGTGGCGGAGTGCTCCGGCCGAGGATGCGGCCGAGCAAGCTCCGGGCGTTCGCGGGGCGTTGCTGATGTACTCGCAGCTGGTTGACGAGAATCTGCTCCGACTCCAGGGCGAAGCGAGCCTGCAGGAGCTGCGCAAGCAAATTCTGCTCAGTGTGGTGCTGGTGCTGACCGTGTTACACGTGGCGGTGATCGCGGGGCTGATCAAGCGGTGGCTGCTCCGCCCGATGGAGCGGCTGGGTCGCCAAGTCGAGGCTTTGGCGCGGGACGAGTCGCCCCGGGAACCGCTGCTGACCTCGCCGCGGGAGATGGCCGCCCTGGCCGAGGCCCTGGATCGCGCCCACCGCTCGCTGAGGGCTATGCGGCAGCAGCTCATCGACTCCGAGCGGTTGACGACCATCGGTCAGTTTGCCGCCCAGCTGGCTCACAATCTCCGCAACCCGCTGGCCAGCATCCGGGCGACGGCGCAGCTGACCGCGCGGCACCAGAAGGACGTACCTGAGACCCGGCAGAGGATGGAGGAATTGATTGCCTCAGTGGACCGGATGAATCACTGGATTGCCGGGCTGATGGAGGTGGCCAAGGAGCGTCCGACGCCTGCCCAGAACATGAACGTCGTGCCGACCCTCGAGCGGGTCCGGGATGCCCTGGCCGCGGAGGTGACCGCCAAGGAGCTCAAGTTGACCGTGGCAGCGCCGGAGGAGGGTTTGGCGTGCATTCACGATCCGGCCACGCTGGAGCAGGCCCTGGTGGCGATGGTGACGAACGCGATTGAAGCTTCGCCGCTGGGTGAGGTGATCGAGGTTCGTGCCGAACGGGTGGGATCGTCGCCGGCCGGGGAGAAGTGCCGAATCACGGTTCGGGACCACGGCTGTGGTCTGCCGGCGGACGCTCCCGAGCGGATCTTCGAGTTCTCCTACTCGACCAAGCAGCGGGGCATGGGGCTGGGCCTGGGTCTGGCTCGACAGGCCCTGCAGCGTCAAGGGGGTTCCGCCCATGCGGAGAACAACCCCGAAGGCGGGGCGAGTGTGTACGTGGAATTGCCCATGATCGGGAATGGAGATACAAAGGGAGGGAGTGGAAGGTGAGAGGCGAGAGGCGAGAAGTGAGGTCGAAGGCAATCGGGCTTCGCCGCTTGCGAGGTGTTCCGTTTCCAGGCTCCGGCGGGTTTCTCACCGGAGTGATGTTCTCTGACGAGCTGGTGTTTCGACGCATGATCTTGGCTTGTGGTGTTGCAGCCTATGCCCCGCGTGCTTGTGGTTGAGGACGAACAGAGTCTGGCCCGTGCCATGAGTGACGCTCTGGCGGAGGCCGGGCACGAGGTCCAGGCCGTTTACCTGGGTGAGAAGGTGCTGGGCGAAGTCCGGGCGTTCGAGCCACAGGTCATGCTTCTCGACGTACGTCTGGGCGGCGTGAATGGGCTGGACCTGCTGGATCAGATCAAGCGGGCGACGCCGGACATCGAGGTCGTGGTGGTGACGGCATACGGCAGCGTCGAGGTGGCCGTCGACGCCATGAAGCGCGGGGCGTCGGAGTTTCTGACCAAGCCCGTGGATCTGGATGTTCTGACGGTCACGGTGGACAAGCTCTGGTTGGCCTCGCAGGCCCGGCGACGACTGGAGCAGTTTCGCGTCGCCCAAGACGGGCGGTTGCGGAGTGTCCAGTTCATCGGTGGCTGCCAGGCGATCGCGGCGATTCGCGAACAGATTGCCCGTCTGGCGGGTCGGTCTGCGGCCGCGGCGAGCGGTGGCATGCCCACGATTCTGCTCACCGGGGAGACCGGTTCTGGCAAGGATCTGCTGGCCACCTACATTCACGCGGCCATGCCGCACCGCACGGGTCCGTTTGTCGGGCTCAACTGCAGTGCCGTCCCGACCGAGTTATTCGAGTCGGAGCTCTTCGGCCATCAGCGAGGCTCATTCAGCGGGGCCACCGTGGACAAGCCGGGCATGTTCGAGACGGCGGACGGGGGCACGCTCTTGTTGGACGAGATCAGCGACCTGCCGCTGAACCTGCAGCCCAAGCTGCTGCGAGCCCTGGAGACGCGCACCATTCGGCGGATCGGCGACACGCGGGACCGGCCGTTCGATCTGCTGCTGATTGCCGCGACCAACCGTGGTCTGCCCGAGCTTGTGGCCACCGGGCGATTTCGGGAGGACCTTTACTATCGGCTTCGGGTGGTCTCGATCGAGCTGCCTCCTCTTCGGCAGCGTGGTGACGACGTGCTCCTGCTGGCCGATCATTTCCTGACCCAGCTTCGGGCCAAGTACGGGATGGCTAACCTGGCTCTTTCGGAGGCCGCTCGGCAGGCCCTTCGCGGCCACGACTGGCCGGGCAACGTCCGCGAGCTTCAGCATGCGCTGGAGAGTGCCGCCCTGAGCATCGGCGGTTCGACGATCGAGGCGGCCGATCTGCCTCGTCCGGCCTTGGCCGATCCCATTCGGCGGGCGGAGCGAGCCATTGACGCTGATCGCCCCATCGATCTCGAGCAGTTGGAGAGGTCTTTGATCGAACGTGCGTTGCGGCGGACGGGCTTCAACGTGTCCGCTGCGGCCAGGCTTCTTTCCATCGGGCGGGAAGCAATGCGTTATCGGATGGTCAAGTATGGTCTTTCGACGGAGACTCCGCAGGCCGACGGAGACTGAGCCGGGCGTCCGATCACGGCCGTTCGACAGCCATGCCCGCCTGGTGCCCCCCTCCAACGACCCTGAGCAATCGTTGAGTCGCTTTCTTGGCACTGCTTTTTGAACACCCGAGACCTGCGGAGATGGGGCGGGTGGGAGGCGAAGGGCGATGCTCGAGGCCTTGACCGCGGGGCGATTGTGGATAATATATCGTGCACGATTTCCTTTCAGCTTTCCGACTCTGCTGAGGACCGACCGTGGTCACCCGACCAATCCGGCGTGTCAATTTCGTGGACGAGGCGTATGCGGTCATTCGCCGGTTGATTGTCAGCGGCGAGTTTCCGCCGGGGGCCCAGCTCAAGATCGACGCCCTCGCCCGCATTCTGGGGGTGAGCAACTCTCCGATCCGGGAGGCTTTGCGACGGCTGGAAAACGAGCGCTGGGTGCAGACGATTCCGTATCGTGGGGCTTTTGTGCGGGCCCTGGACGAAGCGGAGCTGGTCGAGCTGTACGAGCTTCGCGAGTTCATTGAGACCTCGGCGTTGCGCAAAGCCATGCCCCGCCCCGCGGGGGAGCACCTCAAGGCACTCCGGGAGGCCCAGCGGAGGATTCGAGCTGCCTTGCGGGGCAAGGATCTCGCCGCGTACTTGGCGGCTGATACCCGGTTTCACCTGATCATCGTGGAGATGGCCGGCAATCGCCGGCTGAGCAAGCTGTTCGCGACCCTCGTCGAGCAAGGCAAGTGCTTCATGCTCGGCCGGACGCAACGAGCGATGGCCAGATACCGCGACGGTCGCGACCAGCACGCGGAGATGGTGGAGGCGATCGCCCGGGGCGACACCGTGAAGGCGCTTGGACTGCTGCAACGGCATTTGCGTATCACTCTGGAACAGGTCCGGCACTTGGCGAGCCGGGAGTGAGGGTTGTGCGCATGCGTTGGACGAGAGTGGCCGAACACCTCGTGCTAGCTCTTGGAGGTTTAGGGCTGGGCGCGGCGGGCTGCGCCGGGCTGGCAGGTCCGGCGGTGGGGTTGAGTGCCGGCCAGGATGATCGCGGGCCCTGGTGGATGCGCCAGACAGCGATGAGCCGCGATGGTTCGCTGGACCTCCGGAGCAAGCCATGGTGGCCGCGAGCGATGCGACTCGGCGTCGGCGAGCGGTTCATGATCGAGGAGAACGGACCGGCTGGCGGGAACATGCTGGTTCGGCGGGAGCGGATCAAGAACCGCAGCAAGGAGGTTGAGGCTCTTGTCTGGATCCTTGACGATGACACCGACGGCAGCCTTCGAACCGGCGGGGATGAGGATTCGGATTGCTACGTGGCCGACTACGGTTGCGACGGCGTCCCGGATCGCATGGTGGACTACATGGACGACGACGGGGACGGCGCCGCGGATGAAATGGACATCCGGTACTACGTCGGCGGGCGGCTCAACTACTGCTGGTTCGGCAGGGATTTTGACGGTGACGGGCGCATGTGGAGCGTGCGCGGCTACGAGTATGGTGGTCCGAGCTTCTTTGAAGCGGACCCGTACGGCGACAACATGATCTACATGAACAAGTTCAATCCGGTGAAGGGCACCTGGTCGCCGATCTCGGAGTGTCCGTTCGCCTTCTACGATACCGATGGCGACGGCTACAGTGAAGTGGTCATCCGGTTCAGCGCCGTGCCGCTGGGCTACGATCCCGGCGTTCATCCGGACTACGCGAACAATCAGTTCTCCGGGTCGTGGGATCCGGGAATGGACCGGATGGGCGTGGTGAACATCCGCTACAGCTTTGACATCGACAACCTCAGCGGGAAGGAGACGCCGCTGCACTACGACTGCGGATTCAACCTGGTCGGGGCGGCGCCGTACGCGTTTGCGGGGATGCGGCATGTCAACCCGAGACGTCGTCCGCCGCAGGTGACGTGCGTGGTTCCGTATGATCGGGTTCGATCGGTGAGCGATCACTATGCCGCCCGGGAAACGGGTTTCAGCTGGCATGAGCAGCACGACGACACGATCGCGATCGGCTACGGAGAGCAGCAGAAGGACGACTGGCGATGGGAGGGCGTCTTCTGGATCTGGGAGCGGCGGTTCATGGAGAACACCGGCGGGCCCTGCCAGCGGTGGAACGTGCGTCGGGAATGGAGCAGCAGGCCCAGCAACCGCCGGGCGTTGTACTACAGCGCAGTCGACGGGCGGGTTCACCTGTTTGGAGCCGAGGAGGGCTGGATTCAGCGGGGGCATTTCGCGGGACTGGGCAGTCTGGGTGAGATCCGGATGTACGACACCGACGGGAATGGTTACTTCGACCGGTGGGAGGTGTACGACGGCCGGGACCCCTTGCCGGTGCGGGTTTCGACGGTGGGTGACGAGAAGGTCCGACGCCTGCCGTTCGACGAGCGGTGGTTGCGGCGTTTCTACCTGGAGGAGGTGGTTCCGCAGGCGACGGCCAGCAGTGTCATGCTGCTCGAGGCCATGGGCGAGGTTCACCCTTGGGTCATGCCGGCCGGGCTGGCCGGCGCGACCCGAGCCGGGCCGCCCGGATACCGGCGTTACGCCCTGGATGTCGCGTGCGAGCTGCACTACCAGTCTCTGCGACGGTCGTTGAGTGGGGTGGCCGGCCAGGTCTTGGCCGGTGCGAGGATGGACGATCTGCGCCCCCTGAAGCCGGACCAGCGGGCGGCGACGGCGAATTCGCAGACCGCCTGGCAACTGGTGCGGTCGCTAGAGAGGCTGGATGCGGCCTGGGGGCAAGGCGATCTTACGAGCGTGAAGGCGGCGATTGCCGAGCTGAAGCGCTCACCGCTGCTGGACCGGACGGAGGGGGGCGGCAAGGCGGAGCGATGATCTCGCGCCCGGCGCGAACGGCCGGTGGGTGAAACGAAAGGCGGTAGGTTGATGCTGCTGGCGGCGGGCGAATCGAGTCATCTGGCCGGGCCGGACTACTTCATCCTTGTCGGGTACTTTGTGATCATGCTCGGCGTCGGGGCGTACTTCTGGGGCCACATGAAGGGCATGTCGGACTACTTCTCGGGGCGTCATCAGATTCCCTGGTGGCTCTCGGGGGTGTCGTTCTACATGACGAGCTTCAGCGCGTTTCTCTTTGTGGCCTATTCGGAGCTTGCCTTTCGCAAAGGTCTGGTGGCGGTGACGGTGGGGTGGGCGGTGGTTCCGGCCGTGCTGATCGGCGCGATCGTTCTATCCGGCCGCTGGCGACGTGCTCGGATCAACAGTCCTGCCGAGTATCTGGAGGAGCGTTTCGGTCTTGGTCTGCGCCAGACGTTTGCCTGGGCGAACGTTATCGTTCGCATGCTGGATGACGGCCTGAAGGTTTACGCGACGGGGCTGTTTCTCTCCAAGAGCGTGGGGCTTGGGCTTGGGGAGAGCATTGCCTGCACCGGTTTGATCACGCTGGCGTACACGTTCATGGGCGGCTTGTGGGCGGTGGCGGTGACCGACTTTGTGCAATTTGTGGTCATGCTGGCGGGAGCGGCGGTGTTGTTGCCGATGGCCCTGGTCCGTGTGGGCTGGCTCGGCGGCCTGGTGCACCATGCTCCGCCGGGCTTTTTCAGTCTGACCGCGGCGCCTGATCACAGCTGGTGGTTTCTCGGCGGGTGGTTCCTGCTGCTGGTCTGCAACTACAACACAAGTTTTGGCCTGGTGCAGCGGTACTACTGTGTGCGCGACGAGAGAGAGGCCCGGAAAGTCGGGTATCTGGTGGCGGTTCTCTGCCTGGTGGGCACGCCGATCTACTTCATTCCGGCGATGTGTGCCCGGCAGTTCATGCCCGATGCGGTTCCGGGGAGTATCTACGCGGCCCTGTGCGTGGAACTGCTTCCCGTCGGCCTGCTGGGTCTGGTTGTGGCGGCGATGTTTTCGGCGACGATGTCCACGCTGAGCGGCGACTATAACGTGGTGGCCGCGGTGCTGACCAACGATGTTTACCACAGGCTGATTAACCGCCGGGCGTCCGAGCGGCGGCTCGTTGCGGTGGGGCGGGCCTGTACGCTGGTCGTCGGCCTGGTGCCGATCGCGATCGGGCTGTGCATTGCGTATCTCATCGGCAACGACCTTCTTTTCAGCTGGATGGTCAAGCTATTCAGCGTCGCGTCTCCGCCGATTGCGATTCCCATGCTGGCCGGGATTCTCTGGCGGCGGTGTTCGAATGCCGGAGCCTTGGCGGGTTTCCTCGGCGGTCTGGGCGTGGGGCTGGGGCTGTTCTTCTGCGGTCTGAAAGACTACCAGATCGCGGCGGCCACCACGGCCGCCACGCTCATTGAGATGGTGGTGGTGAGCCTGCTGGTGACTCCCAGCGAGCCGGAGCTGCGAGGACGTGACGGTGTGTTTCGCAGGCTTGATGCGGCGGTCTCTCCGGAGGAACTGGCTGCGGAGAGGGGTGGTCCTTCGCCGTTTCGCATTGTCGGCCTGTCGACGATCGCGATAGCGCTCTTGCTGTTGCTGGTCATGCCCTTTGTGCCGTGGAGCTCCGGCTGGATCGTCAATCTGCTTATTGCCATTGGTCTTTTCGTACCGGGCGTCATCTGGATGAGGCAATCGGGCGGTGAATCGAAGGAAGCGGAGCGAGAATCATGAGTGACATCGGCATTGGCGTTGTCGGATCGGGTTTCATGGGACGCACGTACTCGGAGACTCTCTCCAAGTACTGTGCCCGCGGCCGCCTCAGGGCGGTGGCGGCAGGGTCGCGGGCCGGGCAACTGGCCAAGGATTACGGAATAGACCTGGAGCCGTCGTTCGAGGCCCTCATCGCCCGCAAGGACATCGACGCGGTGTTCATCGCCACGCCGCACCATCTCCATGCCGAGCAGGCGATTGCCGCGGCCGGGGCCGGCAAGCATGTGCTGATCGAGAAGCCGATGGCTTGTACGGTCGCCGAGTGCGACGCGATCCTGGACGCCTGCCGCAAGAACAAGGTTCACAGTTCGATCGCCTTCACGCAGCGGATGCGGATCTGCAACATGCGAGCCAAGCGGATCATTGCGGACGACCAGATCGGCAGGATCCAGCAGATCGCCTCGACCCAACTGAACGGCGGTGGGGTGGGCACGCTCCCCAAGTGGCAGAGTGAGGTCGAGAACCTGGGCACGCTGTTCGGGCATGGCATCCACAACTTCGACTCCATCCGCTGGCTCACCGGTCAGGAGATCGAGACGGTGTACGCCAAGTGCGGCAGTTTCGAGCCCGGGCTCAAGGTTGAGGGCACGTCCATGGTGGTCATGTCCATGAGCGGAGGCGCCTTTGCCAGCCTGTGGAGTTCGTTCCAGATGCCCCGGCCCTCATTCCCCAGGGCTCAATTTGCGGCCCGCATCGTTGGCGAACGGGGTCTGATCGACCTCGACGCCTATGGTGAGCTGCGTCTGTCCGTGGGAGGCGGGCCGTGGGAGGTGGTGGAAACCCAGGCTCCGATCGACTGGCAGGGCAAGGGCTTCCTCGATCCGGTGCGGCTGGAAAGCTATACCCGCCAATGCCAGGACTTCATTGACGCGTGCATCGAAAATCGTCCTCCTTTGGTGACCGGCTGGGACGGGCGGCAGGCGGTGGCGGCAGCGCTGGCGGCGTACGAATCCGCCAGGAGCGGCAAGGAAGTTGTATTGGCGTAGAGGGAGGTGCGGACGGAGCGATGCGGTCCTGACATGGGGCGTGACCTGGGGAAGTTCGACCGGCGGGCCGCCGGCGTCCCCGCGGTTGGGGAGGGCGGCCCTGCGGCTCCGGGTTTGGAGTGTGGCATGCGTTTCGACCATTCACGCGCACTATACGAGCGGGCCTGCCGGACCTGTCCCGGGGGCATTCACAGCAACGTGCGGGCCCATTGGGTGCCGCAGCCAATGTACTACGATCGTGGCCGGGGCTCGCACGTCTGGGATGCCGACGGCAACGAGTTCATCGACTATGTGCTGGCCCGCGGGCCGCTGCTGCTGGGCCATTCGCCCGCCGGCGTGCTGGAGGCGGTCAGGAAGCAGCTTGATCGCGGCCTGATGTACGCGGGCCAGCATCTTCTGGAGATTGAAGCCGCGGAGAAGTTCTGCTCGATGGTGCCCTGCGCGGAGATGGTCCGGTTCAGCAACTCGGGCAGCGAGGCGGTGCAGGGGGCGATGCGGCTGGCGCGCGGCGTGACCGGCCGGCGGAAGGTGCTTCGCTTCGAGGGCCACTACCACGGCTGGTTCGACAACGAGATGTGGAGTGCCGCCCCCGCGCTCGATGCTGCCGGCCCGCGCGAATCGCCCCGGGCGATACCCGGCAGCAAGGGCCAGGTGCCCAGCGACGCCGACAACCTTGTCGTGCGGCCATGGAACGACCTTTGCCTGGTGGAGGCGGCCTTCAACCGGCACCGCGGCGAGATCGCCGCCATCTTGACCGAGCCGATCATGTGCAATTGCGGCGGCATCATGCCTGAACCGGGCTTCCTCGAGGGTCTGCGCGAGCTATGTACAAGAGACGGTGCCCTCCTGATCTTTGATGAGGTCATCACCGGTTTCCGGGTCAGCCTGGGAGGGGCTCAACAGCATTTTGGCGTCACCCCGGATGTGGCGACCTTTGCCAAGGGCATGGCCGGCGGTTTCCCGGTCAGCGCCGTCGCGGGCAAGCAGGAGTACCTGCGTGCTTTCGGCGACCTGTCGATCAGTCACGCGGGAACCTATAACGGCAACGCCCCGTGCATGGCGGCCACGCTGGCGGCGTTGACCACGCTGGGGGCTGACAACGGTGCCCTGCTCGAACACGCCCACGACATGGGTCACGAGCTCATGCGCGGCATCGAGCACCTTGCCCGGAAGGCCGGCAAGGACGTCCATGTGCGGGGGTTTCCGACCGCGTTCTTTGTCTCCTTCAATGATCGCGAGCGGATCGTCGACTATCGCACCTCGCTGGGCCGGGACCGAGAAGCCTACGCTCGATTCTGGCTGGCCCTGCAGGAGCGCGGGGTACGCACCCTACCGGAGGGGCTGTGGTTTGTTTCCACCGCCCACACGCAGGAGGACGTTGACCAGACTCTCCGGGCGGTGGCCGAGGCGGTCAAGGAGGTGTGAGATGGGAAGCGCGGTCAGCAGTCAGCGATCGGGGGGCAACCGGAGATGGTCCGCGGTTGGCCTGCCGACGGTTCTGGTCCTGGTCGGGCTGTCCGGCGCGGTTGCGGTGGCTCAAGATGCCCGGCAGCGGCTTCTCGAGCGCGTGTTTGGCGACCGGGTCAAGTTCGATCCGGCGATTGTCGCCCAAGTCAGGGCCCTGCCGACCGAGCAGCGGCTGCTCCTCGACAGCGATGGCGATGGCAAGAAAGACGAAGCCTGGTTTATCGACACTCACGTTAGGCATTCGGCCCAGCTCCGGCCGCTGCTGGTTCGGGCGATCGACGAGGACGGGGATCTGGACCAGGACGGCGGGCCGGATCTGGACAGTGATCTCTACATTGCCGACTGGCGGGCCGATGGCGAGGTTGACGTCGCCCTCGACTACCAGGACAACGACGCCGACAACGACGTCGACGAGACGGCCTTCTACTTCTACATGCCGAGCCACCCGTACTTCGGCAGGGACGTGCTTCGCGTCTGGTGGGGCAGCGATGACGGCGACGACAACTTGCTCTGGTACGATCAGGACTACACGTACTACCAGGATCGCTGCCAGTATCGCTGCCACTTCAGCGGCGACGAGTCGTTCGTGGCCTTTGGCCTGACGGCGGGCAGCAGTCATTGGACGTCGGCTTTCGAGAATCCCTTTCTGTTCTATGATCCGGACGGCGACCGGTGCAGCGAGGTCGTCCTGCGGATCGAGGGAATCGACGACCAGATCCGAGCGATCCGCTACAGTTTCGATGCCGACGACGACGCCTCCGGCCGGCGAACGCACGACTACGACTTCTCCATCACCGCCGTGGCCGAGAAGGACAAACCGGTCAAGCTCTCCGGCGCAGTCACGGCGAGCATGAAGCTGCGCGGCATTCCCACCCAGGCCTGGCTCAAGCGCGAGGCCGCCCAGCCGCTTGCGGTCCGTACCCCGTGGCACAAGGCCTGCTTGACCTGGGACGAAATGAACGCCAACACCGAGGAGAACGTGGCCAAGGACCCGCATGAGCGCTGGGAGGGAATCATCGCCCACTCGTCCAAGGAATTTCCGCAGATCGGCGGGCCATCCTGCAGCGTTCTCAACAAGCGCAATGAGATCGCTCTCCGCCCGGCCAGCCCCATGCGACTCTACCGCCACCCGGCGGATCACCGGTTGCACCTCAAGGGCGCAAACCAGGGCTGGCTGGAGGTTGATTTCGATTTCGACGGCAAGGTGGACGCCAGGTACACGTGGCTCGACAGGAACGGGGATGGGATCTTCGACCAGCGTCAGCTCGATCTCGACGCGGATGGAACCGCGGAGTTTTTGTGGCCGATGCAGGCTAAGGGCGTCCTGGAGATTGAACCCGGTTTCCGCAGGATCGTCGACGCCTACCGGCCGGAGCTGGTTCGCGTCCTGGCTGACAGCCAGACGTTCATTGACGCGGCCAAAGGCCTACGTTCCAGGGCTTCTGCCAAGGCCGACCCGGCGGAGACGTTCTTCCTTCGAAAGCTGGAATCCTGGATGTCAGAGGCCGGTTTGGGGGCTTCCATCCGCAAAAGCCCTGGCGGCGCCCGTTTCTACGTTGATCTGGTGCGCGACCGGTTGCTGCTTGCCCTCCGGGACGACTTGGGACATGACCCGCGGTGGGCCGAGTTGGAGCAGGCCTATGCCGCCGGTGACTACCGGAAGGCGGCGGCGCTCATTCCCCGGCTCGATCCCGAGCCCGCGGAGATCGCCCCCGCCGCGAAGCCCGGGGCATTTGGCGCGGCCTTGCGGTTCGGACCTTACGCCGCGCGCATTCCAATCCGGATCGACAACACCGGCGGTCGGCCGCAGCCGAACTGGCCGGTGGCGATCCCGGTCAAGCACGTCAAGGCGGTCGCGAAGGACTTCATCCCTGCTTGCGCGGTGGTGGGGCCCGATCGTTGGCTCGACTGGCGTGAGATTCCACACCAGGTGGACACCCTTGATGCGTCGGTCGGCGATGAGATCAGTTTCCTGGTCGACGTTCCAGCGAATGCGGCGGTGACGTACTACGTCTACTCCACCAGGTCTGGCGGTCCCGGACGCACCTTCCCGCGGCGGACGGGTACGGCCGAGGACTGGGTTCCACCGAACATCGGCTGGGAAAACACCCGCGTCGCCTATCGTTCCTACTGGGGCCAATTCGACTTCTTCGGCAAGAAGATTGACCGGCTCATCTACGATCATCTTGGAAGCAAGAGTTACCACGGCGAGGTCGAGTGGGGCATCGATGCCCTGCACGTAGGCGAGGCATCCGGCATCGGCGGCCTGGCGCTGTATCAGGGCGATAGGGATTTCCTGGTGCAGAATCCGGCCGGCAAGGGCGCTGTGAGATTCGTCAAGAGGCAGGTGGTTCAGGGCCCGGTGCGGGCCGCGGTCGAGGTTGTCGCGACGAACGTGTTGCCGGAGCAGCCGGACCTGGCGGTACGGCTTCTTTCCGTGATCTATGCTGAACGGCAGGAGAGTGAGATCCAGGTGTCACTCTCCCGGCCCGGCGCGGGTCTGCGTCTTGCGCCCGGCCTGGTGAAGCTTCCCCGGGAGCGGGTCTTCGCCGATCGGGCGACCGGTTGCATGGGCACGTGGGGTGTGCAGCAAGAGGTGATCGGGGAGATCGGTATGGCAATCATCGTACCGCCCGGCCAAGTGCATGACGTCCTGGACCTGCCCGCCGAACGCCGGTTGTGCTGCCGCCTGGTTGAGGACTGCAAGCTGACCTACTGGATCTGGGGCGACTGGCGCCGCGGCCGGCAACACCCGAACGCCCCGACGATCGACAACTGGCGAGCGGAGGTGAGAGAACTGGCCGTGCTGCTGCATCATCCGCCGCGGATTGAGATCGGGGACCCTGAGGAAGCGCCATGATCATCGACGGTCACGTCCACATCGGGCCCTCGCAGTTCCTTCAGATTGACGCGGACGCGCCAACGCTGATCGACATTGCCGACAGGGTCGGCATCGACCTGTTGTGCGTGACCCACGTTACGGCCCTGTTCTACGACATGCGTGAGGGCAACGACGCGCTGGGGAGTGAACTGACTCGTTATGGTCACCGGCTGCTTGGTTATGTTACCATTCCGAACCATCGCCTGGGCCGGACGGCCTGCGACGAGATTCGCCGGTGCGTCGAGATCTACGGCATGCGTGGAGTGAAGATGTACTCACATCCCGAATCGCCGATCACGGAGGCGAGTTCGACCGCGATCCTGGCCACCGCGGCCGAGCTCAAGCTGCCCGTGCTCGGGCATTTCACGCCGAGCGAATGCGACGTGCTCATGGCCCGCGTGCCCGAAATCCGCATCATCATGGCGCACATGGCTGGTCAGCCGTACGCGTTCGGCAACTGGCACCTGGCAGTCGAGGTCGCGGGCCGTCATCCGAACCTCTACCTGGACACGGGTACATCTCAGATCGACAGCGGCATGCTGGAGCACGCCGTCGAAGTGCTGGGGCCGGAGCGGATTCTACCCCCCAGTTGCATAAAAGCCAGCACGAAGGTGCCGAATTGCACGGCCCGGCCGGGCGAATCGTGCCCGGCGGCCGTTGCTCCCGGAGTTCACCGGCGGTGAGGTTCGCGAACCGCAGGGCTA